>CAYSZN010000001.1:0-9502 GCA_964435425.1 uncultured Akkermansia sp.
GACGTCGTCGAGTTCCGCTTCAACGTCTGACGACCTCGATGTCTGACGACGCGACGCCCGACGAGGCGGCGCTGCCGCCGTGCCCGGAGTGCTCCGAGCCGTACACCTACGAGCAGGGGCCGCTCCTCGTGTGCCCGATGTGCGGGTTCGAGGGGACGGCCGAGATCGACGACGAGTCGCCGGTCGCCGCCGGGGTCGTGCGCGACGCCGTCGGCAACGGGCTCGCCGACGGTGACACGGTGACGATCGTGAAGGGCCTCAAGGTCTCCGGCGGTGGTGGCGGGACCATCAAGGTCGGGACGAAGGTCAAGGGCATCCGCCTGCTCGACGAGCCGGTGAACGGCCACGACATCGACGCGACCGTGCCCGGCTTCGGACGGATGCAGCTGAAGTCGTCGGTGGTGAAGAAGGCCTGAGCCGGGGCTCGGCGGAGATGCGGTCGGGCGTCCGGGTCCTGCGCCGGACGGAGGCGAGCTGATCCGGCCACGTGTCGGCGACGACCCGACGACGACGTCGCGACGATGCGCGTCGACCTCTCGTGCCGGTGGTCGAGCTCGGCCCCGCCTGCCGTCCGAGACGGCGTCGCGCTCGCACCGGAGCCGGTGTGACAGTGTGGGTGCGTGGCATCGATCCAGACCCTGAGCGATGCGGACCGCCGCAGGCTCGCGCGTTGGGCGCTGGCCTGCGCCGAGCGGGTGCTTCCCCTGTTCGACGCCGACGCGGCGGCGCAGGAGGAGATCCGCCACGCGGTCGTGCGCACGCGCGCCTACAGCACCGGAGAGGGCCGCACCGCCGACGAGATCAGCAAGCGCCTCGTCGCGGTGAGGGCCGCGAGGGCGGCGACGGATCCGGCGGGTGCCGCAGCGGCGAGAGCGGTCGCGCAGGCGGCGGCGGTCGCCCACATGGGGGCGCATGCGCTGGGCGCGGCGGCGTACGCGGCGAGAGCGGTCTCGTTGGCGAACCCGGATCGACCGGAGAGAGCTCGCGAAGAGGTCCGGTGGCAGGTGGCGCACCTGACGGAGCGTGAGAGAGCAGCGCTGCGGCTGCTTCCACCGCTGGGGACGGACTCGTCCGGACCCCTCGGGCCCGGACTTCTGTCACGTGGTGCCCTGGGTTCGGTGATCCGCGAGATCCAGGCGCAGCTCGGCTAGGTCGGCGGGTCGCGGCGCACGACGTGCTCAGCGACGACGACCCGTGCGGTGCCGGCTCACGCGGTCGTGCGCCGCACCTCGGTGGTGCGACCGGCGTCGTAGGGCGACCAGGCAGGCTCGCGCAGCGCAGGGCAGTGCTCAGGGCTCGGATGGTGCGCGATGTCGATGACGCGGTCGAGCGCATCGCGTGCGGCGGCGAGGTCGGCCATCGCGGAGGTGATGCGGTCCCGCTCGGCCGCAAGCATCTCGAAGACCTCCGGCGAGCCCTGCCCGGAGTCCACGCACGGCAGCAGCCGGTGGATCGTCCGGCTGGGCAGCCCGGCGGTGAGGAGCTGCTGGATCAGCCGGACGCGCTCGACCGCCGACCCGGGATAGACGCGCTGCCCGCTGGCCGTGCGCGCCGAGGTGAGCAGACCCTGCTCCTCGTAGTAGCGCAGGGCCCTCGGGCTCACCCCCGCCTGCCGTGCGACCTCGCCGATCCGCATCCGTGCCGCTCCTCGCTCTCGGACTTGCCCTTGACGTCAACGTCAGGTCTTAGCGTAGCCGCAGCCGGCCCCGAGCGGGCCGGTCCACCACGAGAAGCGCAGCAGGAGAGCAGGAGTCCATGGAGATCACAGACCAGATCGCGCTCGTCACCGGGGCCAACCGCGGCATCGGGCGGCAGTTCGTCCTCGAGCTGCTCGAGCGAGGAGCGGGCACGGTGTACGCGACGGCTCGCCGTCCCGAGACGCTGGAGATCGACGACGCCCGGGTCGTGCCGCTGAGGCTGGACCTGACGGACCGCGACTCCATCGCCGCCGCCGCCGAGGTCGCGCACGACGTCACCCTGCTCGTGAACAACGCCGGCATCGCCACGGGTGCTTCCCTGGTCACCGGCGACCTGACGGAGGCGCACCGGGAGCTGGACACGCACCTCTGGGGCACGCTCGACGTGATCCGCGCGTTCGCGCCGGTCCTGGGCCGGAACGGCGGCGGCGCGATCGTCAACGTGCTGTCGGCGCTGGCGTGGTTCGCCGGCCCGGGCACCGGTGCGTACGCCATGGCCAAGGCCGCGGAGTGGAACATGACCAATGCCGTGCGCCTGGAGCTGGCCGCGCAGGGGACCCTCGTGCAGGGCGTCCTGCTCGGCGCGGCCCGCACCGACATCTCCGCGGCGTACGACGGGCCCAAGATCGATCCCCGCGACGTGCCGCGCCGGTCGTTCGACGGCCTGGCCGCCGGCTCGATCGAGGTCGTCGTCGACGACTGGACCGCGATGGTCAAGGCGTCGCTGGCCGGCGACCCCGCCGAGTTCTACGAGCGGATGGAGAGCATCCTCGGGGCGAGCTGACCCGGTGCGCGGCGGCCTCCCGCGCCGGCGAGAAGGCCCGGGCCGGGGGTCCGACGACTGAGATGCAGGTCACAGCGCTGTCGCCCGCCGCATCGTGAGACGTGGCGGGCGGCACGCTCTCTGTGAACGTGTGTTTCGGGAGTGTTTCGAGTCGTGGGCGCGCAGGAAACGCACCCGTACCGGCCAGTATCAACTCGGTAACGATCGCCCTCCGCAACCGGGCAAGGGGGAGATCCTTCGCAACTTGGTAGGTAGCGTTGCTTCAAACCGTGGTGGGTATACCCGTCCACGCGCGCCGACACGATACGGATGCGCGAACGACGGGGCGGTCGACGAGCGAACGACGCTCCTCGGATCGCGCCCGCCATTCCTTGGAGGAGGAACATTGAAGATCAGGCGCACGAGTGCTGCCCTCGCCGTGACGGTCACGGGCGCACTCCTGTTCTCGGCGTGCAGCGGCACGTCCGGTGACGGCGAGACCTCAGGCGACGACTCGGGTATCAACAACGAGTCCGCCGTGACGGTCGCGTGGGAAGCCCCGCTCAACGAGCTCAACCTGAACTCGCAGAACGGGAACGCGACCCAGAACGCGATCATCAACTACATGCTCAACTCGGGCTTCAACTACTACGACGCCGACCTGAACATCGTCCAGGACGAGTCGTTCGGCACGTACGAGAAGACCTCGGACGACCCGCTCACCGTCGAGTACACGGTCAACGAGAACACCAAGTGGTCCGACGGCACCGCGTTCGACGCGACCGACCTGCTGCTCGGCTGGGCCGCCCAGTCCGGCAAGTTCAACACGGTCGAGGCCGAGCTGGACGAAGAGGGCAACGTCGTCAACGAGGACGAGGTCGAGGCGGGCGTCTACTTCGACGGCACGGACCCCGGCATCGCGCTCATCTCGCAGACTCCGGAGATCTCCGAGGACGGCAAGACGATCACGTTCGTCTACGACAAGCCGTTCGGTGACTGGGAGCTCAACTTCACCAACGAGTTCGTCCCGGCGCACGTCGTCGCGCAGAACGCGCTCGAGATCGAGGACGCCCAGGAGGCGAAGGACGCGCTGCGCGACGCCATCATCGGCGGCGACACCGCCTCGCTCTCGCCGATCTCGGCGTTCTGGAACTCGGGCTTCGAGTTCACCTCGCTCCCGGAGGACCCGGCTCTCTACATCTCCAACGGCGCCTACACGCTCGAGGAGTACGCGGAGAACCAGTACCTCACGCTCAAGGCGAACCCGGACTACCAGGGTGACCGCCCGGCGTCGGTCGAGACCATCACGGTCCGCTACATCGACGACCCGATGGCCCAGGTCCAGGCGCTGCAGAACGGTGAGGTCGACCTCATCGGCCCGCAGGCGTCCGCCGACGTGCGCACCGCGCTCGAGGACCTCGACGGCATCGAGACCCAGTCGGGCATCGAGGGCACGTACGAGCACGTCGACCTGGTCTTCCAGAACGGCGGCCCGTTCGACGCGGCCACCTACGACAACGACGCGGAGAAGGCGAAGGCCGTCCGCCAGGCCTTCCTCCTGACGATCCCGCGCCAGACGATCGTCGACAACCTCATCAAGCCGCTCAACCCGGACGCCGAGGTGCGCGACTCGCAGATCCTGCTCCCGGGCTCGCCGAACTACGACCAGATGGTCGCCGAGAACGGTTCGGCCTCCTACGACCCGTCGAAGGCAGCCGAGAACATCGCCCAAGCGCAGCAGATCCTCGCGGACGCGGGCGTCGCCACGCCGGTCCAGGTGCGCTTCGCGTACAACAACGAGAACACGCGCCGCGTGAACGAGCTCGCGCTCATCACGGACGCCGCCTCGCAGGCCGGGTTCGAGATCGTCGACACGGGCCGCCCGGCCGCCGAGTGGGGCACGCTCCTCGCCTCCGGCCAGGACCAGTACGACGCCTCGCTCTTCGGCTGGCAGTCCACCTCGACCGCCGTCACCGAGTCGGACGCCAACTTCCGCTGGTCTCCGTCGCCGGGCATCAACAACTACGGCCAGTACAACAACCCGGCCGTGGACGCCGCTCTCGACGAGCTCCAGGTCGCGACGGAGCCGGACGAGCAGTTCGCGCACCAGCTCGAGGTCGAGAAGAACCTGTGGGCCGACGCGTTCGGCGTGCCGATCTTCCAGTTCCCGGCCATCCAGGGCTGGGACGAGAACCTCTCGGGTGTCGAGCCGATCACGATCAGCCCGACGATCTTCTACGGGTTCTGGAACTGGACGTTCGAGGGCTGAACCTCCTGACCGCCGCCTGACCTGGTCCGGCGCCGTCCACGGGACGGCGTCGGACCTCGTCGGGAAGTGTGAGACCGGGGGTCCCTGGCGGCTCGTCCGCCGGGGGCCCCCGGTCCTCGCGTGCCGACTCTCTGACGACCCGTACGGACCGTCCTCGAGACCGTCGTTTCACGATCACGCGAGACCCGCGCGTAGAATCGACCGGCCCCAGACCCGGGGTCCCTACCGACCAGCGAGGTAAGACCTCCGATGTTCTCCTTCATCTCGCGGCGTGTGCTGGCAGGGTTGGCGACCCTCCTCGTGTCCACGTTCGCGATGTTCCTGCTCGTCAGCGCCGCGATCCGGCCGTACATCTTCATGGATCTCGAAGGAAGTACGGACCCGAACAAGCAGCAGCTGATCGACCAGCGCACGATCGACCTCGACCTCAACACGAACGTCGTCATCCGCTACTTCAAGTGGCTCGGCGAGTTCGTCACCGGTGACTTCGGGACGGCTTGGCGGAGCGGCCAGACGGTCTCGCACCTGCTCCAGGGTGCCGTGCTCTCGACGATCCAGCTCGTCGCCGCGGCGACCGTCCTCGCCGTGATCTTCGGCGTCATGGTCGGCATCGTCAGCGCGCTGCGCCAGTACAGCACGTTCGACTACCTGACGATCTTCGTCTCGTTCGTGCTCTACTCCCTCCCGGCCTTCTGGGTCGCCGTCCTGCTCAAGCAGTGGGGCGCGATCGGCTTCAACGACTTCCTGCGGGACCCCAATCTCTCGATCCTCGTGATCGCGGTCGCGGGCATCGTCATCGGCCTGCTGTGGTCGCTCGCGTTCGGCGGTACCGCCAGGCGCCGGGCGACGGTGTTCGGCATGGGCTTCGCCGCGACCGTCCTCGCGCTGCTCTACCTGCAGATCTCGGGCTGGTGGGACAAGCCGAACCTCGGGCCGGTCATCATCGTCGTCACGGGCGGTGCGCTCGCGTTCGCGATCACCGCGCTCGTCTCCGGGCTCAAGAACCGCCGCGCGCTCTACGCGTCGCTCACCACCGTCGTGGTCGGCGTCGTCGTCTACTTCCCGATCCAGTCCGTGCTCCGCCAGGTCGACAACTGGTGGCTCGTGCTCCTGCTCGCCGTCGTCACCGTCGCCGTCGGCATCGGGATCGGGTACGCCTGGGGCGGCCCGGACAAGGGCGTCTCCGCTCGCGCCGCGGCGATCACGGCATTCCTCGTCGGGTCGATGGTCTTCATCGACAAGGTCATGCAGGTGTGGCCCGCCTACTTCGGGGCGACCGCCATCAACGGGCGGCCCATCCCGACGATCGGCAACAGCACGCCGAACCTCGGCGGGAACTTCTGGGTGCAGACGCTCGACCAGTACACCCACCTGCTGCTGCCGACCATCGCGCTCGTGCTCATCCAGTTCGCCGGGTACACGCGCTACTCGCGCGCGAGCATGCTCGAGGTGATGAGCCAGGACTACATCCGCACGGCGCGCGCCAAGGGCCTGCCCGAGCGGACGGTCGTCATGCGCCACGGGTTCCGCAACACGCTCATCCCGCTCGCGACGATCGTGCCGATCGACGTCATCACGCTGCTCGGCGGTGCCATCATCACGGAGCAGGTCTTCGCCCGCCCCGGCATGGGCCTGCTCTTCCTGAACTCCCTGAAGAACGGCGAGATCGACCCCGTCATGGCCTACCTCGTCATCGTCGCGGCCCTCGCCATCATCGCCAACATCGTGGCTGACCTCATCTACGCAGCCCTCGACCCGCGGATCCGGGTGAACGCATGAGCAACACACCGAACGACGCCTCCTCGCAGAGCGGTGCGTCCGAGAACCAGATCGAGCTGCTCGAGGTCGAGGGCCTGTCCCAGGGACAGATCGTCCGCCGGCGGTTCTTCCACCACAAGGGTGCCGTCGTGGCGCTGGTCGTCCTCGTCGGGATCGTCCTCCTGGCCATCACGTCCATCGGCATCGGCGGCTGGCACGGCTGGTACGCGTTCAAGGCGTCCGGGCAGGGCTCCACGTACCCGCTCGTCAACGGGGGCGCGCCCTCGCCCGAGCACATCTTCGGGCAGGACGAGGCGGGCCGCGACGTGTTCGCGCGCGTCATGCAGGGCACGCAGACGTCGCTCCTCGTCGTGCTCGCCGTGGGCGTGATCTCGACGCTGGCGGGCGTGCTCGTCGGGGCGCTCTCGGGCTACTACCGCGGCAAGACCGACTCGTGGCTCATGCGCTTCACCGACCTCATCATCACGATGCCGGTCATCGTCATCGGCGCGGTGCTCGCGCTCCTGTCCGGCGGCAGCAACCCGCTGATCCTCGGTGCCTTCCTCGGGCTCGTCCTGTGGCCGCCGCTCGCCCGCCTCGTGCGCGGCGAGTTCCTGTCGCTGCGCGAGCGCGAGTTCGTCGACGCGGCGCGCGTGGCCGGGGCGAGCAGCTCGCGGATCATCTTCAAGCACATGCTGCCGAACGCGGTGGGCGTGATCATCGTCAACGTGACGCTGCTCATGAGCTCGGCCATCCTGCTCGAGACGGCCCTGAGCTACCTCGGCGTCGGCATCCAGAACCCCGCCACGTCGCTGGGCAAGCTCATCAGCGACTACCAGGAGGCGTTCGCCACGCGCCCGTGGCTGTTCTGGTGGCCGGGTCTGTTCATCGTGGCGATCGCGCTGTGCGTGAACTTCATCGGCGACGGTCTGCGCGACGCGTTCGACCCCCGCCAGAAGCGCATCCCGTCCGAGCGCAAGATGGCCCGCGCGAAGCGGGTCTCGCGGCCGGTCGCGACGGTCACGGGCCCGACGGGTGAGGCCGGGGCGCGCTGATGAGCGTGGTCGCCGTCGTCCGTCCGGAGGGCCCCCGGCCCTCCGGACGGGGCGGCGCGCCCACGCGGCCGTCAGGCCGTCAGCGCGACCGCGGTACCCGCGACCAGGGCACCCAGCACGCCGAGCTGCACGACGTGCCACGTCGTGCGGGCGCCGGGAGCGCCGGCCGCGGGCCGGTCGAGGTGACCGGCCGTCGCGAGCAGACCGTGGCGCTCGACGATCGCCTCGGCGACCGCCTCGGCGGTGGCGCCCGCGACGACCTGCTCCCGACCGGCGCCGCGGCGTCGGGAGGAGCGCAGCCAGCGCGCCGTGCCGCTCGAGCGGGGGGCGGCCCAGGCGGTCACGCTCCCGCCCGCGTGACGGACCTCGAGCGAGTACCGGGTCTCGACCCCCTCGTACGCGGTCCACGGCACGTGGACGGTGCGGATCACGTTGCGGACCTCGATCCCGCCGTCGGACACCTCGACGGCCGGACGCCAGAACAACATCCAGACGAGGTAGGTCACGAGCGCGGCGGGCACCAGAGCGCCCACGACCGTGCCGACGTCCCCCGTCAGGGCCGTGCTCACGCCCAGGGCGACGGCGACGGCGCCCGTCGCCACCGTGAGAGCTCGGCCGTACGTCGAACGGAACATCAGCGTGGGACCCATGCGCCCATGCTCGCAGAGTCGCGGCGCCACGAGCGCCCGCTCCAGCAGGAAGGACACTGATCAGCGTGGCCATCGAGACGTCTCCCGCGGCCCCGGCCGCGCGCCAGGACAGCCCCGTGCTGTCCGTGCGCAACCTCGGCGTGGACTTCTACGTCGACGGCGCCTGGTACCCCGCGGCCTCGGACGTGAGCTACGACCTGCACTCCGGTGAGGTCCTCGCGATCGTCGGCGAGTCGGGTTCCGGCAAGTCCCAGTCCTCCCTCGCACTGCTGGGCCTGCTCCCGCCGAACGGCCGCGCGCGCGGCTCGGCGAAGCTCGGCGAGCGCGAGCTCATCGGCATGTCCCACGGCTCGCTGCGGCACGTCCGCGGCCGGGAGATCTCCATGATCTTCCAGGAGCCGATGACGGCCCTCAACCCGGTGTACACCGTGGGGTTCCAGATCGTGGAGACGATCCGGACGCACTTCAACGTCGGCCCCGCCGACGCGAAGAAGCGCGCGATCGAGCTGCTCCGGCTCGTCGACATCCCCGAGCCGGAGCGGCGCTTCGACGCGTACCCCCACCAGCTCTCGGGCGGTCAGCGCCAGCGCGCGATGATCGCGCAGGCCCTCGCGTGCGACCCCAAGCTCCTCGTGGCCGACGAGCCGACGACGGCGCTCGACGTCACCGTGCAGGCGGAGATCCTCAAGCTCCTGCGCGACCTGCGCTACCGGGTCGACGCCGCGATCATCCTCATCACGCACGACATGGGCGTGGTCGCGGACATGGCGGACTCGATCATGGTCATGAAGGACGGTCAGGTCGTCGAGCGCGGTACGTCGGCGCAGATCTTCTCCCGGCCGGAGCACCCGTACACGCAGCGTCTGCTCGACGCGGTGCCGCACCTCGGGTCCAAGCGCGACGCGACCACGGTCACGGACCGCGCGCCGGCTGGTGCCGGCGCGCAGCGGCCGCTCGTGCTCGACGCGCAGGACATGATCATCGAGTACCCGGGTCGCCGCCGCCAGGCCGCGTTCCGGGCGGTCGACGAGGTGTCGATGCAGATCCGTCAGGGCGAGGTCGTCGGTCTGGTCGGTGAGTCCGGCTCGGGCAAGACGACGATCGGTCGTGCGGCCGTCGGCCTGCTCCCCGTCACGGGCGGGTCGCTGAAGATCGTCGGGACCGACATGGTCGGCGCCCGCACCAAGGACCTCAAGCCGCTGCGCACCGAGGTGGGCATCGTCTTCCAGGACCCGGGATCGTCGCTCAACCCGCGGCTGCCGATCGGCGAGTCCATCGGTGAGCCGCTCATGCCCCGGTGAAGCATGAGC
>CAYSZN010000001.1:9512-48627 GCA_964435425.1 uncultured Akkermansia sp.
TCGACCAGGTCGAGCTCCCGCGCGCGATGCGCAACCGCTACCCGCACGAGCTCTCGGGCGGTCAGCGCCAGCGCGTCGGCATCGCCCGCGCGCTGTCGCTCGAGCCCAAGCTGCTCGTCGCGGACGAGCCCACCTCGGCGCTCGACGTGTCGGTGCAGGCGAAGGTCCTCGACCTCTTCACGGACCTGCAGCGTGAGCACGGGTTCGCGTGCCTGTTCATCTCCCACGACCTCGCGGTCGTCGAGCTCCTGTCCGACCGCATCGCGGTCATGCACAAGGGCAAGCTCGTCGAGGTGGGGGAGACGTCGCAGATCATCCACGAGCCGAAGCACCCGTACACGCAGCGGCTGCTCGCGGCCGTCCCCGTCCCGGACCCCGAGGCGCAGCGCGAGCGGCGTGCCGCCCGGGACGCGCTCCTGGAGGCAGCGGCTCGGGACATCGCGGACGACGACGCGTCGGCCCTGGCCGACGAGGAGCGTGCGCTCGCCGAGTCGCGCGAGAACATCGAGAGCGAGCGGTCGGCGCCCCCGACCGCGGGCGCGGGCTTCTGACCCGCCTCCGACCCGGACCGGCCGGCCCGCCCGGCCGCTAGGTCCGAGCTCTCGGCGACGCCCCGGTGCCGACCACGCGAGTGGTCGGCACCGGGGCGTTCCGGTTGCCGGTCGGGTCCGGCGCCGCAAGCCTTGGGGCATGACGCGCGCCGTGGAGGACGAAGGGGCACGCTCGGGGCGCCCGGACCCGCGCGTCTTCTACCCGGCGGCAGGCATCATCCTCGTGTTCGTCCTGGCGACGGTGCTGTTCACCGACGCCGTGACGTCGGCCATGACCACGCTCCAGCGTGACGTCATCGGCGTCTTCGGCTGGTACTACGTCATCGTCGTCGCCGCCTTCGTCGTGTTCTCCCTCTGGATGGGGCTGAGCCGGTTCGGCGACATCGTGCTCGGCAAGGACGAGGAGGAGCCGCACTTCAGCCTCCCGGTCTGGTTCGCGATGCTGTTCGCGACGGGCATGGGCATCGGCCTCGTGTACTGGGGCGTCGCGGAGCCGCTGTCGCACTACGAGAACCCCAAGCCGGGCGTGACCGGCGACGACGCCGCGCTCGCGCAGGCCGCCATGGGCCAGAGCTACCTGCACTGGGGGATCCACGCGTGGGCGATCTACGTCGTCGCGGGCCTCGCGCTCGCCTACGCGATCCACCGCAAGGGCCGACCGGTCTCCATCCGGTGGGCGCTCGAGCCGCTCCTGGGGGAGCGGGTCAAGGGGCGGCTCGGGGACGTGATCGACGTCGTGGCGATCATCGGCACGGTGTTCGGCGTCGCGACGTCGCTCGGCTTCGGAGTGCTGCAGATCGCGGCCGGGCTCGGCTACCTCGACGCCGCCGAGCCGGGCACCGCGCTCGAGATCGGGCTCATCGCCGCGATCACCGCCCTCGCGACGTTCTCCGTGGTGTCCGGCCTCGGCAAGGGCATCAAGTGGTTGTCGAACGGCAACATGGTCCTCGCGGGCGTCGTCCTCGTCCTCGTGCTCGCGCTGGGCCCCACGCTCTTCCTGCTGCGCGAGTGGGTCCAGTCGCTCGGGTACTACCTCCAGAACGTGGTGCGCCTGACGTTCGACACGACGGCGTTCCAGGGCGAGGCGGGGCTCGAGTGGCAGTCGTCGTGGACGATCTTCTACTGGGGATGGTGGATCTCGTGGGCGCCGTTCGTCGGCGTCTTCATCGCGCGGATCTCGCGCGGGCGCACCGTGCGGGAGTTCGTGCTGGGCACGCTCCTCGTCCCGACGATCGTCACGACCCTGTGGTTCTCGGTCTTCGGGGGCTCGGCGCTCTACCGGGAGCTCACCGACCCGGGGAGCATGCTCGTCGACGGCGAGGTCGACACCGACACCGCGCTGTTCCAGCTCCTCGGCGACCTGCCGCTGGGCACGGTGCTGTCCGTCGTCGGGATCCTGCTCATCGTCATCTTCTTCGTCACGTCGTCGGACTCGGGCTCGCTCGTGGTCGACATGCTCGCGACCGGGGGCAACCCGAACCCGCCGACCTGGAGCCGCGTGTTCTGGTCCGTGGTCGAGGGGCTCCTCGCGATCGCGCTCCTGCTCGCGGGCGGGCTCCAGGCCCTGCAGACCGCGGCGATCCTCATCGCGCTGCCGTTCTCCGTCGTCATGATCGGCATGGCCGTCTCGACGGTGCGCGCCCTGCGGGCGGAGCACGCGGCGATCATGCGGGCCGAGCGCAGGGCCGCGCGCGCCGCGCTCACGGAGCACGTGGCCACGCGCGTCACCGAGTCGATCTCCGAGCAGTGGGAGGAGCTCTACCCGGACCGCCCCGACCGGTGGCGCGCCCTCGCGCGGCGTCCCCGGAAGGAGGCGCCGCCACCCCCGTGACGGCGGCGTCGGCGGGGTCGACGGAGACTGCAGGAGGGGTGCAGGACGGGTGGAGTGACCTGCGTCATGGTCTCGTGCGCGACGACCGGGTAAGATAGCCCTGCCCGGGAGACGGCCCGCGTGTACGCCACGCGCCTCGGAACGACGACTGATCACGCCTTTCGGGGCGGGGTCCGGCGTCAGGTGGGTCCGTCGTCCCCCCTCGTACCCCACGAAATGAGAACCGTAGATGTCTGTGCGCTCCGACCTGCGCAACGTGGCGATCGTCGCCCACGTCGACCACGGCAAGACCACGCTCGTCGACGCGATGCTGCGCCAGTCCGGTGCCTTCTCCGCGCACCAGCACGTCGACGACCGCGTCATGGACTCCGGTGACCTCGAGCGCGAGAAGGGCATCACCATCCTCGCGAAGAACACCGCGGTGCGCTACGCCGGTCCGGCGGCCGCCGCGGTGGGGGAGCCCGACGGGATCACCATCAACGTCATCGACACCCCCGGTCACGCCGACTTCGGCGGTGAGGTCGAGCGCGGCCTGTCCATGGTCGACGGCGTCGTGCTGCTCGTCGACGCGAGCGAGGGCCCGCTCCCGCAGACGCGCTTCGTGCTGCGCAAGGCTCTCGCCGCGAAGCTCCCGGTGATCATCGTCGTGAACAAGGTCGACCGCCCGGACTCGCGCATCACCGAGGTCGTCGCCGAGGCGACCGACCTGCTGCTCGGCCTCGCGTCCGATCTCGCGGACGAGGTGCCCGACCTCGACCTCGACGCGATCCTCGACGTCCCCGTCGTCTACGCGTCCGCCAAGGCCGGTCGCGCGTCGCTCGACCAGCCGGTCGACGGCCAGCTCCCGTCGAACGAGGACCTCGAGCCGCTCTTCACGACCATCCTCGAGAAGATCCCCGCGCCGACGTTCGACGAGGGCGCTCCGCTGCAGGCCCACGTCACGAACCTCGACGCCTCGCCGTTCCTCGGTCGCCTCGCGCTCCTGCGCATCTTCAACGGCGAGCTCCGCAAGGGCCAGGTCGTCGCATGGGCCCGTCACGACGGCACGCTCCAGAACGTCAAGATCACCGAGCTCCTCGAGACCAAGGGTCTCGACCGCGTCCCCACGGAGTCGGCCGCGCCCGGTGACATCGTCGCCGTCGCCGGGATCGCCGAGATCACCATCGGCGAGACGCTGACCGACCCCGACGACCCGCGTCCGCTCCCGCTCATCACCGTGGACGACCCGGCGATCTCCATGACCGTCGGGATCAACACCTCGCCGCTCGCCGGCAAGGGCGGCAAGGGCCACAAGGTCACCGCGCGCCAGGTCAAGGACCGCCTGGACTCGGAGCTCGTCGGCAACGTGTCGCTGCGCGTGCTCCCCACCGAGCGTCCTGACGCGTGGGAGGTGCAGGGCCGCGGCGAGCTCGCGCTCGCGATCCTCGTCGAGCAGATGCGCCGCGAGGGCTTCGAGCTCACCGTCGGCAAGCCGCAGGTCGTCACGCGCACCATCGACGGCAAGACGCACGAGCCGATGGAGCGCATGACCATCGACGTCCCCGAGGAGTACCTCGGTGCCGTGACGCAGCTCCTCGCGCAGCGCAAGGGCCGCATGGAGACGATGACGAACCACGGCACGGGCTGGGTCCGCATGGAGTTCGTCGTGCCCGCCCGCGGGCTCATCGGCTTCCGCACCCAGTTCCTCACCGAGACGCGCGGCACGGGCATCGCGTCCTCGATCGGCCACGGCTACGAGGCGTGGGCCGGCCCGATCGAGACGCGCAGCACCGGCTCGCTCGTGGCGGACCGCCAGGGCAAGGTCACACCCTTCGCGATGATCAACCTCCAGGAGCGCGGCTCGTTCTTCGTCGAGCCCACGGCCGAGGTCTACGAGGGCCAGGTCGTCGGCGAGAACTCGCGCAGCGAGGACATGGACGTCAACATCACGAAGGAGAAGAAGCTCACGAACATGCGGGCCTCGACGTCGGACTCCTTCGAGAACCTCGTGCCGCCGCGCAGGCTCACGCTCGAGGAGTCCCTCGAGTTCGCCCGCGAGGACGAGTGCGTCGAGGTGACACCCGAGATCGTGCGCATCCGCAAGGTCATCCTCGACCAGACCGAGCGCGCCCGGATGACCGCGCGGTCCAAGCGCGCCTGACCTCGTGCTGCTCCTCGCCGTCCACGCGCACCCCGACGACGAGACCCTGTCGACCGGGGCCCTTCTCGCGACGTGGGCGCGCACGGGCGTCGTCGAGCTCGTGACCTGCACACGCGGGGAGCGCGGCGAGGTCATCGGTGAGGCGCTCGCCCACCTCGAGGGCGACGGTCCGGCGCTCGCCGCGCACCGCGAGGGCGAGCTCGCCGCGGCGCTCGCGGCGCTCGGGGTGACGCGGCACGACTTCCTCGACGCGCTCGGCCCCCCGGGGCCACGCCTCGAGGACTCCGGCATGGCCTGGCTCGACGGGGGCGTCGCGGGGGAGGCCGCCGAGATCCCGGCCGGGGCCTTCGTCAGGGCCGACGTCGACGACGCCGCAGCCCGGCTCGCGAGCCACCTCGCCGACCGGGCGCCCGCCGTCGTCGTCACGTACGGGCCCGACGGCGGTTACGGTCACCCGGACCACGTCCGCGCCCACGAGGTGACGATGCGCGCCGCGGCGCGGCTCGTCGAGACCGGCGGGCGCGTCCCGGTCGTGCTGTGGGCCGTCGCGCCCGGCCGTCGCGACGAGGTCGTCGCGGCCGGTGGACCGCGTATCGAGGTGCCGCTCGCGCCCGTGGTCGACGAGGTCGCCGCCGCGATGCGGGCGCACGCCACCCAGGTGCAGGGCGTCGTCGTCGGCCCCGACGTGATCGACTTCGCCCTCAGCAACGACGTGCCGCAGCGGACCGGCCCCGTCGAGGTCCTCGAGCCGGCACCGGGGGCGCGCCGCGCGGCCACGTGGCCTACCGGCGTCGTCACCCACGGCTGGCCGGTACCGTGAACGCCATGCTCGCGCGCTCGGGACGGATCGCCTCCTGCCTCCTGCTCGGCATCGCCGTCGGCGCCGTCGGCACCGTGATGCACCGCTCCATGTCGCCGTGGGGGGTCGTGCTCGGCCTCGTCGTCGTGCTCAGCGCGGGCGTGTTCGCGCGCTCGTGGGAGGGCTGGGCCGGCTCGCTCGCGTTCGCCGCGGGCTGGTTCGCCACCGTGCTCGCGATGTGGCAGGTGGGCCCGGGCGGGGACATCCTCGTGCCGGAGCTCGGTGGCTGGGGGAACATCTGGATCCTCGGGGGTGCCGTCGCGCTCGCGCTGCCCGTCGTCGCCCCGAGCCGGTGGTTCGAGGACTGAGCGGGCGGCGCCGGGCATGAACGTGGACAGCGACCGTCTCCGCACGGCGATCGGCAGGCTGCCCGCCGGCGTGGGGGTCGTGAGCCTGCACCTGCGCGGGATCGACCTCGCGGGGACCGTGAGCGCCGTCGCGTCCCTCTCGCTCGACCCCCCGCTCGTGCTGTTCTGCGTGCACACCGACGCGCGGGTGCGCGAAGGGCTCGAGGAGCAGGACGCCTGGGTGCTCAACGTGCTCGCGGACGACCAGGCCCCCGTCGCGGACTGGCTCGCCTCGCCCGGCCGGCCCGCGTTCGACCAGCTCGCGCAGGTCCCGCACGCGCGGGACGCCGCCTCGGGGGCCGCCGTCGTCGCCGGGTGCGCCGCGTGGTTCTCGTGCCGCACCCGTGCGATCCATCCGGGGGGCGACCACGACATCGTGGTCGGCGAGGTGCTCGACCTCGGCGAGGGCGCCGCCACGGCCGGGGGACTCGTGCACCACCGCGGGCGGTTGCGCGCCGTCGCGCCCAGGGGCGGAACGTAGACTCCAGCCCAAGCAGCACGGACCGGGCAGGCGGGGAGCACATGGCGAAGGACGGCACGACGACGGCGGCGGACCGCGAGGAGAGCGAGGCGGGCCACCCGCTCGACGCGTTCGCGGGCACCGAGCGGCCGAAGCGCCGCCTCGGCCGGGTGCTCGGGGCGGTCGCGGCCGTGCTCGTCGTGGTCGCGGGCGGGTACGTCGGTGCCAGCTGGGCGCTCGCGGACACCGTGCCGCGCGGCGTGACCGTCGCGGGGGTGGACATCGGGGGGCAGACCTCGGACGTCGCCGTCGCGACCCTCTCCGAGGAGCTTCGCTCCGCGACCGCCGAGCCGATCGTCGCGGTGGCCGGGGACAAGTCCGTCTCTCTCGACCCCGCCGTCGCGGGACTCGCCTTCGACGCCGACGCGACCGTCACCGCGCTCACGGGGTTCACGCTCGAGCCGGCACGCCTGTGGCAGCACCTCTTCGGCCTCGGCGAGCAGCCCGCGGTCACGCGGGTCGACACCGAGGCGCTCGACGCCGCGGTCGCCACCGCCGCCGTCGGCCTCCTCACGGAACCGGTCGACGGTCGGATCGTGTTCGCCGACGGCGCCGCGCACGCGACCGCGGCCGTGGAAGGGACCGCCGTCGACGAACGCGCGGCCGTGGACCTCCTCGCCCGCACGTGGCTCACGGCACCCCGTCCCGTCGCGCTGCCGACGCTCGCCGTGGCGCCGGACATCACGCAGGAGGAGACGGACCAGGCGCTCGCCCAGCTCGCCAAGCCGCTCGCCGCGGGACCGGTCGGCGTGGTGGTCGAGGGGCAGGTCGCCGAGCTGCCCGTCGAGGTCGTGACGGGGAGCGCGACGATCTACTCCGAGGACTCCCGCCTCGCGCTGCGGCTCGACGGCGAGCTCCTCGTCGACGAGATCCTCAAGCGGACGACCGACCTCCTCTCCGACGCCTCGGACGCACGGTTCGAGTTCACGGACGGCAAGCCGGGAATCGTCGAGGGGACGGCGGGCTCGACGCTCGACCCGGACCACGTGGCGACGTCGGTGCGCAACGCGGCGCTCGGCTCGCCGCGCACGGCAAACATCGTCCTCACGCCCATCGACCCGGAGCAGACCACGAGGGCGCTCGAGGCGCTCGGCATCACCGAGCTCGTCTCCTCCTTCGACACCCCGCTCACGGCCGAGCCCGTCCGGACCAAGAACCTCGCGCGGGCCGCGGATCTCATCACGGGCGTGCTCGTCAAGCCCGGGGAGACCTTCTCGCTCACCGACACGATCGGCCCGATCACCGCGGAGAACGGGTACTTCGACGCGAGCGTCGTCGTCAACGGCGTGATCCAGCCGGGCATCGGCGGCGGGCTGTCGCAGATGGGCACCACGATGTTCAACGCCGCGTACTTCGCGGGCTTCGAGGACGTCGAGCACCGCCCCCACACGTACTGGTTCTCGCGCTACCCGGAGGGTCGAGAGGCCACCATCTACGAGGGCTCGATCGACGTGAAGTGGAAGAACACGACGCCGTACGGTGCGCTGCTGCGCTCCTACACCGACGGCGGTCGGATCCACGTCGAGGTGTGGGGCACGAAGCACTTCGAGGTGCAGACGGCGCTGTCCGGCCGCTCCCACGTCACCGCGCCCACGACGCGCTACTCGCAGGCCGCGGGCTGCATCTCCCAGTCGTCCGGCAACCCGGGCTTCCAGGTCACCAACACGCGCACGCTCCTGCTCGACGGCGAAGAGGTCGAGAAGACCTCGTTCACGTGGCGCTACAACCCGCAGGACGCGATCGTGTGCGGACCCAGGCCGAGCGACGACGACTGAGCCCGCGCTACGGCCGTTCGCGGTACTCGCGGCGCTCCGGCGGGGGCGGGACGATCTTGCCGATGGCGATCTCGGCGGCCTCGATCCGTTCGGTCCCGCCGTGGTGCGCCACCTCGACGGCCTCTGCCGAACGGTAGACGAGCTCCCCGAGCACGTCGCTGTAGCCACCCTCGGGCAGTCTGCGACGCACCACGACCCGAGAGCCGAGCGGCCAGTCGAGCCACGGGGTGGTGGTGTGCGGGGAGTCCTGCCCGGTGCCCATGTGGGGGATACTAGGCCTGAGCGCCCGGTGCGCGCACCGCCAACCACTTCACGGCCCCCGGGGGCCGACCGGAGGACCGACAGTGACCTACGTGATCGCCAAGCCTTGCGTGGACGTCAAGGACAAGGCGTGCATCGAGGAGTGCCCCGTGGACTGCATCTACGAGGGCAAACGGTCGCTCTACATCCATCCGGACGAGTGCGTGGACTGCGGAGCGTGCGAGCCGGTGTGCCCCGTCGAGGCGATCTACTACGAGGACGACGTCCCCGAGCAGTGGAGCGAGTACTACCAGGTCAACGTCGAGTACTTCGACGACCTCGGCTCCCCGGGCGGTGCGGCCAAGCTCGGCATGATCGACAAGGACCACCCGATCGTCGCCGCGCTGCCGCCCCAGGCCGGCGCCGAGTAGCCCGCCGCCTGATGGGACTGCGCACCGGCGCGCTACCGGACTTCCCCTGGGACAGCCTCGCCCCGTTCGCGGCGGTCGCACGCGCGCACCCCGGCGGCGTCGTCGACCTGTCCGTGGGCACGCCCGTGGACCCCACCCCCGAGATCGTCCGCGAGGCGCTCGTCGCCGCGGCCGACAGCCCCGGGTACCCGACGACGCACGGCACCGCCGCGCTCCGCGAGGCCGTCGTGGCCTGGTTCGCCCGGACGCGTGGTGTGCCCGGGCTCGACCCGGACGCCGTGCTGCCCACCGTGGGCTCCAAGGAGCTCGTCGCGATGCTGCCGTCGTGGCTCGGGCTGGGTCCGGACGACGCCGTCGTCTTCCCGCAACCGTCCTACCCGACGTACGACGTCGGCGCGCTCCTCGCCGGGGCGCAGCCCGTGCCGGCCGACGACGGCGGCCTCGCGGCGCTGCACGAGCGGCGCGACGTGCGGCTCGTGTGGCTCAACTCGCCCGGCAACCCGGACGGGCGCGTGCTGGACGTCGAGCGGCTCGCCGAGATCGTCGCCGCAGCCCGGGACGCGGGGGCGCTCGTCGTGAGCGACGAGTGCTACGCCGAGCTGCCCTGGGCGTCGCGATGGGTCGAGGGCGGGGTGCCGAGCGTGCTCGATCCCCGCGTGACGGGCGGGGACCCCACCGGGGTGCTCGCGGTCTACTCGCTGTCCAAGCGCTCGAACCTCGCGGGGTACCGGGCGGCGTTCGTCGCGGGCGATCCCGCCGTCGTCGGCCGCCTCCTCGAGGCGCGCAAGCACGCCGGCATGATCGTGCCCGGGCCCGTGCAGGGGGCGATGACGGTCGCGCTCGGCGACGACGAGCACGTCGAGGTGCAGCGCGAGCGGTACGCCGTGCGCCGTGAGCTGCTCGCCGGGGCGTTCGAGGGCGCCGGCTACGCGATCGACGGGTCCGAGGCCGGCCTCTACCTGTGGGTGCGGCCCGAGGGGGGCCAGGACGCGCTGCAGACCGTGGCCGACCTCGCGGCGCAGGGCATCCTCGTCGCGCCGGGATCCTTCTACACGCACCGGCCGTCGCAGCACGTGCGCGTGGCGCTGACGGCGCACGACGTGCGGGTGCGCGAGGCGGCGCAGCGGTTGCTCGGCGCCTGACCTGTGACGGGAATCACGGGCCGGGCCGGCGCTTTCGGTGGACCCGGATTCGTCACGTCGTCAGACGCACAGGTACCGTCGTGGGAGCCAACGAGGGCGGGGCGTGCCCGCCACAAAACTCCAGGGAGGCCTCGCAGATGACGCAGGCACCGACGTCGGTCACGCTGACCGCTGACGGCACGACGCTCGAGCTACCGACCGTGCAGGCCACCGAGGGCTCGAGCGGGTTCGTGGTCTCGTCGCTGCTGAGCCAGACCGGTCTGACCACCCTCGACCCGGGGTTCACCAACACCGCCTCGTGCGAGTCGAAGGTCACCTACATCGACGGCGACGAGGGCATCCTGCGCTATCGCGGGTACCCGATCGAGCAGCTCGCCGAGCACTCGACGTTCCTCGAGGTCGCCTACCTGCTCATCCACGGCGAGCTGCCGTCCGCCTCGGAGTTCGCGGCCTTCGAGGAGCGGGTCAACCGGCACACCCTCGTCCACGAGAACTTCCGCACCTTCATGGGGACGTTCCCCAGCGGCGCGCACCCGATGGCCGTCATGGCCTCGGCCGTCAACGCGCTCGCGACGTTCTACCCCGAGTCGCTCGACCCGTTCGACCCCGAGGCCGTCGAGCTCGCCACCGTGCTCATCCTCGCGAAGGTCCGCACCATCACGTCCTACCTGCACCGCACGCAGACCGGCGAGCCGCTGCTCTACCCGGACTACTCGCGCGGCTACGTCGACGACTTCCTGCGCATGGCCTTCGCGGCACCGTACGAGAAGTACGAGGCGGACCCCGTGGTCTCCGCGGCGCTCGACAAGCTCCTCATCCTGCACGCGGACCACGAGCAGAACTGCTCGACGTCGACCGTGCGCATCGTCGGTTCCTCGCACGCGAACCTCTACGCGTCGGTCGCCGCCGGCGTCAACGCGCTGTCCGGCCCGCTGCACGGCGGTGCGAACGAGGCCGTGCTCGCGATGCTCGCCCAGATCCAGGCCGACGGCGGCGACCCCTCGGCGTTCATGGCCAAGGTCAAGAACAAGGCCAACGGCGTGCGGCTCATGGGCTTCGGCCACCGCGTCTACAAGAACTACGACCCGCGCGCCGCGATCGTCAAGGCGAGCGCCGACTCGGTGCTCGAGGCCCTCGGCCACGGCGACGAGCTGCTCGAGATCGCGCGCGGCCTCGAGGAGATCGCCCTGAGCGACGAGTACTTCATCTCCCGCAAGCTCTACCCGAACGTGGACTTCTACACGGGACTCATCTACAAGGCGATGGGCTTCTCGGAGTCGATGTTCACGCCGCTGTTCGTGCTGGGCCGCATGCCCGGCTGGATCGCTCAGTGGCGCGAGATGATGCTCGACCCGCAGACCAAGATCGGCCGGCCGCGACAGGTCTACACGGGTGCGACCGAGCGTGACTACGTGGGGCTCTCCGGGCGCTGACGCACGCGACTACCGCAGCGGCACGAAGCGGTACGCGCCGACCTCCCGCGTGCGCACGGCCGAGCCGTGGCGGTCGACGACGAGCAGCCGGCGGCGCACGGGGATCACCATGCGACCGTGGTCGGTGAGCTGGGCCACGAGCTCTTCCGGCACCTCCCGCGCCTCCGCGGAGACCAGGATGCGACGGTAGGGCGCCTCGTGCGGCCAGCCGAGCACTCCCGACGCGGCCTGCTCGATGCGCGCGGGGGACACGTCGATGCCGTGGCTCGCGGCGACCTCGAGGTTCGCGCGGCCGAACGTCACGAGGTCGGGCTCGAGCTCGACGCCGACGACGGTCCCCGCTCCGCCCACGAGCTCGGCGAGCAGCGCGGTGGTCCACCCGGAACCGGCACCGACGTCGAGCACCCGGTCGCCGGGCTGCGCGTCGAGGTGGGTCAGCAGGTGTGCCACCGTGGTCGGCTGCGAGCACGTCGCGCCACGACCGATGGGCAGGGGGGCGTCCTCGGCCGCGCGTGCGGCGACGGCCGACGGCAGGAACCAGGACCTGCGCACGCGAGCCATCGTGTCGGCGACCAGGGGAGGGGGCACGATCCCATCCTTGCCACGAAGGCCGCGAAGTGCAGCGTGGATCACACTGCGGCGGGTCCCGTTATCAACTGATGAAGGGTAGGCTGCCCTTATATCGCTCTCCCCGCCGTGGTGCTCCCCGCCGAGTCACGAAGACGAAGGACCTGCCCAGCCGTGCCACCTCCGCTCCGCGCCGCCCGGCTGCTCCTCGTCGTGCTGTTCTCGGTGGCCGCGTGCACGACGGCCCCGGAAGCCCCGGCCGTACCGGGTGCGCTCTCGGACGTGCGCGAGGTCGTCGACATCGCGGGTGAGCGCGTCCTCGTACCGGTGTCGCCGCAGCGTGTCGTCACCCTGAGCGAACCGACGCTCGACGGTGCGCTCGCGCTCGGCGTCGTGCCGGTGGGCACGGTCACGGGCAGGGGCCAGTCCGGCGTGCCGAACTACCTCGCTGACCTCGCGGGGGACATCCCGGTGCTCGGCGGCGTGGCCCAACCGAACTTCGAGGCCATCGGTGCCGCCGAGCCGGACCTCATCCTCGTCGACGGCACCTCCATCAACAACAACCCGGACGCGATCGCGGTGCTGCGACAGATCGCCCCCGTCGTCTACACGGGCTACGCGGGCGGCGACTGGCGGGTCAACTTCCGCCTCGTCGCCCAGGCCCTCAACCTCGAGGCCGAGGGAGAAGCGGTCGTCGCGGCCTACGACGAGGAGGTCGCCGCGGCGTCGGCCGCACTCGCCGGCTACGCGCAGGACACGTTCTCGATCGTGCGCTGGCAGGGTGGCTCGGCGGCCCTCATCCTGATCGAGCTCCCACCCGGCCAGGCGCTCGCCGACCTCGGCCTGCGCCGCCCCGAGAACCAGGACCGGCGCGGCCGCGGCCACTCCGAGCCCGTCTCGCTCGAGAACCTCGCGGAGATCGACGCCGACCACATGTTCTTCGGCACGCTCGGCGGTTCCTCGGTGGGCAACCCCGGCGCGGGCGGCACGGTGGACCTGGCCGGCGCGCGCGCCGCCCTCGCCCAGGCCGAGACGGTCCCGGGCTTCACCGAGCTGACCGCCTACCGCACGGGCCGCGTCATCCTCGTCGACGGCTCGTTGTGGACCTCGACGGGTGGCCCCCTGCTCATGTCGAGGATCGTCAGCTCCGTGCGGGAGGCGCTGGATGTCTAGGGCTCGACGGCGCGCGACCGCCTGGTGGTGCCTGCTCGGGTTCGTGGCCACGGCGCTCGTGTCCGGAATCGCACCCGCGCACGCCCGCGAGTACACCTCGCCTACCGAGCCGGGCCTGCGGCTCGTCGTGCCCGAGGCCGTCGAGCTGGGCTCGGACATCGTGGTGTCCGGCACGGGTTGGCTCGGCGCGGCCGGTGCCTCGGTGATCGGCGTGCTGGTCGACGCGAAGGTCTCGGGCGACCCGGGCACGGTGTTCACGAGGCGCGACGTGATCGATCCCCTCACGGGTGGTGTGGTCGCGGACAAGCGGTTGCACGCCGTCGTCGCCGCGGAGCCCGACGGGAGCTGGCGGGCCACGATCCCGTTCCCGACCCCGGCGAACTCCTACTCCGGCTACGTCGACGGCGGGCCCGCGATCGACGCCTGGGCCGTCGGCGGAACCCACCAGCTCCGCTTCCTCACGGGAAGCCTGCTCCCCGGGGACACCCTGCGTTCCCTCGCCGCCGACTTCGTCGTGGTCGGCGCCGCGGGCCCGGGACCGCACGACCCGCCCGCGTGGCCGCACGAGGAGCTCCGCGCCGAGGGCCCGGGCGGCACCCCCGCCGCGACGGTGTGGGTCGACGCCGCCGTCGACGCCGCGGCAGGTGCCACGATCCGTCTCAAGGGCTCGGGCTGGACGACGGCGGACGGCACGGGACCCTCGACCGTCGCGGTCAAGCTCAACAGCGGTCCGACCACGCAGTACACGCGCTCGGGCACGGAGGTGGTCGAGCACCCGTCGGCCAAGGGCGACGACACGATCTGGGCGCTGCTCGCCGGCTCCAACCCCGCCGCCCATCCGCACGTGCTGCCGGTCCGGGCGGACGGGACCTTCGAGGTCGAGCTCGACGCACCGCGGGGGCTGGTCGCCGGGCAGTACCTCACCGTCCTGCTCCAGTCGGGGCGGTTCGACGCCGCGGACGTGCAGCGCACGGTGACCTCCGGGTACCTCGTCGTCGGCTCGGTGCCGTACGAGGAGGAGGACACCTCGACCCGGGAGCGCACGTGCCGCGGTGCCGAGCGGGCCACGGTCACGGTCGAGGAGCCCACGGTGGCGCTCGGCGGTGTGCTGCGCCTGACCGGTGAGGGCTGGTGCCACCCCGGCAAGCGGCGCGGCGGCTCCGTCATCGCGGTCAAGATCGACGAGGGCGCCTACAGCAGGCTCGACGGCGACCTGCACCAGAACCGCACGATCTGGGCGCTCGTCGAGGCGGACGCCAAGGACGGCACGTTCGACGTCGAGATCCCGCTCCCGGACGGCACGGGTGCGGGGGAGCTCGGCTCGAGCCCTCGCTTCCGCAAGGGCGCCCACACGGTGCGCCTGCTCAGCGGCTCGCTCAAGAGCGGTGACGCCGTGCGGACGGTCCGCTCCGAGGAGTTCGTCGTCGGCCGGTACCGCCCCCTCGGCGTGCCCGCCCCCGTGCTCGCCGACAATGACCTGCGGCGGGCGACACGAGGCGGGCTCGCCGCCGAGGTCCGCGGCGGCCGACTCCACGTCACGGTGCCCGGGACGCAGGCCGGCGACTGGGTATTCCTGAGCGCCTACGTGGCCGACGGCTCACCGCGCTACCCCTGGGAGGCCACGTGGTTCAGGGTCCGCGAGGGCGGGACGGTGGTCGCTCCGCTCGCCGAGCGCGACCTCCCCGCCGGCCCGGTGCGCCTCGTGGCGCAGTCGGGGAACCAGGGTGCGTTCGGCACGCTGCTCGGCTGGACGAAGGTCGAGCTCGCACCCGCCCCCGCACCCAGGAAGCCGCGCGCCGCACCGGCTCCCGTGGCGCCCGTACCGGATCCGGCGAAGGCCCCCACCCAGGTGCCGGCGGCACCCGGGACGCTCGCCGCGGACGCCCGGTCCGGGGCGCACGCCGAGGTCCTCGACGGCATCGTCACCGTGACCCTGCCCGACCTCGCGCCGGGGACCTGGGTGTACGCCTACCTCTACCCGGGTCCGCACCCGCTGGGCTGGGTACGCCTCGACACCGAACGCCGGGTGGTGCTCGACGCGACGTCCCTCGGTGCGGCGACCGTGCAGCTCGCGTTCCTCGACGTCGAGGGTGCGGTGCTCGGCTGGGTCGACGCCACCCTGGGCGCTGAGCCGGAGCCCGAGACGCCCCCCGAGCCGGAGCCGGCCGCGCCCGTCGCCGCTCCGGAGGACGACGCCGTGGTCGTCGCGCTCGGTCCCGCACCGGGCCCGACGTGGGGCCCCGCACGCGACGACCTGTGGCTCCTCGCCGCAGCGGCCCTCCTCCTGCTCGGTGCCGCGACCTGGCCGCGCCTGGGCCGTCGCGTCTCTCGGGGCGGTGCCGCATGAGCCGCGCGGTTCGCGGCAGCGCGCTCCGGGGCTGGTCGGTCGTGTGCCTCGCCGTGCTGCTCGCCGTGCTCCTCGCGCCGTCGGGCGTGGCGATCCCGCCCGACGGCGCGGGGCCGGACACCCCGGGCACGGGCGCCTCGGTCAGTCCCCGCACCCTGCGTGCGGGGGAGGTCCTCAGCTTCTCCGTGACGGGATTCCCGGCCGGCGAGACCGTCTACATCAAGATCGACGACGGCCAGCAGTGCGACTCGGCCGCGGTCCACGGGGCGTGCGTCTACCACCGCCAGGCGATCGACTCGCGAGGCAGGGCCTCCGGCTCGTTCGTGCTGCCGGCCGAGCTCGCCACGGGCGCGCACTGGCTGCGGTTCCTCGCGAGCGCGGAGCTGCTCGACGCGGACGGCAACTACCTCGGGGTCGAGGGCTACACCCGTCGCGGTGGCGCCGACTTCACCGTCACGGCGGGCGAGGCGGCCCCCAGGCCCGACGAACCGGGGGCCGGGGAACCCGACGGGTCCACGGCCGACGGCGCCGGCGCGGACGGCACCCTCGTCATCGATCTCGGTGACGTGACTCTCGCGGAGCCGGAGCCGGAGAGCGAGCCGTCGCCGACGCCGAGCACGCCCGCGCCCACGCCGACACCCACATCCACGACCGGGCCCGACGACGCCGTCGCGACCGCGGTACAGCCCCCGGCACCCCGCACGCCGTGGCTCGGCATCGCGGGGCTCGCCGTGGCCGTCATCGTCGCCGCGGCGCTCGGGGTGGCTCGCCGTCGTCGGCCCGGGGCGTGAGCTCGACCCTCGCGCGCGAGCCCTTGCGTGCCCGGACCAGGCGCACCCGGCGGTTCGCGGCACTGGCGCTCGCCCTCGCCGTCCTCGTCCTCGTCGCGCTCGCGAGCCTCGCGCTCGGCTCCCGACCCGTCCCGCTCGGTTCGGTCCTGCCTCTCCTGCTCGCCCCGGACGGCTCGGCGGACTCGCTCGTGCTGACCGAGCTGCGGATACCGCGCACGGTGCTCGGGCTGCTCGTGGGCGCGGCGCTCGGGCTCGCCGGGGCGCTCATGCAGGCGCTGACCCGCAACCCGCTCGCGGACCCCGGCATCCTCGGGGTCAACGCCGGGGCCGCGTTCGCGGTCGTCGTCGCGGTCGCGCTCACCGGGATCAGCGCCGTCGCCTTCTCGGTGTGGTTCGCGCTGCTCGGTGCTGGCCTCGCGTCGGCCGGGGTGTTCGTCCTGGGCTCGATGGGGAGGCAGTCGGCGACCCCCGCGCGCCTCGCCCTGGCCGGGGTCGCGGTCGCGGCGGCGCTCGCCGCGCTGTCGCAAGCGGTGCTGCTCGCCGATCAGGTGGCCTTCAACGAGCTGCGGTTCTGGCTCGCGGGCTCGCTCGAGGGCAGGGGCTGGCCGGTCGTGGCCACGATCGCCCCGTTCGTCCTGCTCGGCTCGGTGCTCGCCCTCGCCCTCGGCCCGGCGCTCAACGCCGTGGCGCTCGGGGACGAGACCGGAGCGGCGCTCGGGGTCCGGGTCAGGCGGGTGCGGCTCGGGACGATGCTCGCGACCACGGCGCTGTGCGGCGCGGCGACCGCGGCCGCGGGACCGATCGCGTTCGTGGGCCTCGCCGTGCCGTTCGTGGCGCGCGCCCTCGTGGGTTCGGACCACCGCTGGACCGGCTTGCTGTGCCTCGTGCTCGGCCCGGCGTTCCTCCTCGGCGCCGACGTCGTCGCCCGCGTGGTCACGGGGGGTCAGGAGATCCAGGTGGGGATCGTCACGGCGCTCGTGGGGGCACCCGTGTTCGTCGCCGTCGTGCGCCGACGTCGGATCGAGGCGCTGTGAGCACCCGCCACGTGGTCCTCGGGTCGTGGCGGCTCGAACGGCGACCGTTGCGCGTCGGTGTGCTCGTCATCGCCGGGCTCGTGGTCCTGGGCATCGGTGCACTCTTCCTCGGGGACTACCCCATGACGGCCGGCGAGGTGCTCGGCGGTCTCGTCGGCCGGTGGCAGGACCCGCTCGGGCAGTACTTCCTCACTCAGGTCCGCGCACCCCGCGTCGTCGGGGGAGCGCTCACGGGCCTCGCGCTCGGGGTCGCCGGTGCGATCCTCCAGACGATCTCGCGCAACCCTCTCGGCAGCCCTGACATCGTGGGGTTGACGACAGGGGCCGCCACGGGTGCCCTCGTGCAGATCATCGTCGTGGGAGCCGACACGCGGGCCGTGGCGCTCGGTGCCCTTGTCGGGGCCCTCGTGACCGCCGCGGCCGTCTACGGCCTCGCGTGGCGCCACGGTGTGGCCGGCCTGCGCTTCGTGCTCGTCGGCGTGGGGATCGGTGCGGCGCTCGCGGCCGTGAACTCCCTGCTCGTGGTCCGTGCCTCGCTCGTCGCTGCGCAGACGGCGGCACAGTGGCTCGCCGGCTCGCTCAACGCCGTGCTCTGGGGGCACGTGGCGCTGCTCGGGGCGGGGCTCGCGCTCGCTCTCGCGGCCGTGGCGGTCAAGGGCCGGGACCTCGCGATGATGGCGCTGCCCGACGACGTCGCGATCGCCGCGGGCGTCCGTGTACAGCGCTCGCGGTGGTGGCTCATCGTGTGCGCCGTCGTCCTCGTCGCCCTCGCGACCGCGACCACCGGTCCCATCGGATTCGTCGCCCTCGCCGCACCGCACCTCGCGCGGCTCGTCTCGCGGACCGCGGGTCCCGCGCTCGTGGTCTCGGGGCTCATGGGGGCCGCGCTCGTCGTCGCGAGCGACATCGTCGCCCAGCGGGTGCTCGCGCCGACGCAGCTCGCCGTCGGCGTCGTGACCGGCACGCTCGGCGGGGTGTACCTCGTCGCCCTGCTCGCCATCCAGTACCGGAGGCACCACCTATGACGACCACGCCCGCGCGACTGCGCGCCCGAGACCTCACGGTCGGCTACGGCGACCGGGCTGTCGTCGAGCACCTCGACCTGGACGTCCTCGACGGCGAGCTGACCGTCGTCGTCGGCCCCAACGCGTGCGGAAAGTCGACGCTGCTCCGCGCGCTCGCGCGGGTGCTCGCCGTGCGCTCGGGCGCGGTGACGCTCGACGGCACGCCGCTCGTGGACTTCGCGGCCAAGAGCCTCGCCCGCGAGCTCGGTCTGCTCACCCAGGCACCCGTCGCCCCGGCCGGGATCACCGTGGCCGATCTCGTGGCGCGGGGCAGGTACCCCCACCAGAGCCTCTTGCGGCAGTGGTCGCGCGCCGACGAGGACGCGGTCACCGCCGCGCTCGTCGCGGCCGGGGTCGACGACCTCGCCGAGCGCAGCATCGACGAGCTCTCGGGCGGTCAGCGCCAGCGGGTCTGGATCGCCATGGCGCTCGCGCAGGAGACCGAGCTGCTCCTGCTCGACGAGCCCACGACGTACCTCGACATCGCCCACCAGCTCGAGGTGCTCGACCTGGCGCGCCGGTTGCAGCGCGCGGGGCGGACCGTCGTCGTCGTCCTGCACGAGCTCCACCTCGCGTTCCGGTACGCGACCCACCTCGTGGTCATGCACGAGGGCGCGGTCGTGGCGCAGGGTTCGCCGGAGCGGGTCGTCACGGCCGAGCTCGTCGAGCGGGTCTACGGTGTGGAGTGCCTCGTGGTCCCCGATCCCGTCACGGCGCGGCCCATGGTCATCCCGCGCGACCGGGACGCCCGATGATCCAGACCCCGCCCAAGGTGCCCCGCCCGTCGCCGGCGCCCCGCGTGGCGAGCCGGCTCGTGGCCGAGCTCGCGGAGCGGATCGCCGCGACGCCGCCGGCGGGGCGGGCGGCGGTCCTCGAGGAGTTCTGGGTCACCGACGCGCGCGTCACCCCCGTGCTGGAGAGCCAGGGCGGCGGGTACGGCGTCGTGACCTTCCTGTGGCGGGACGCCGGGGCGGCCCAGGTGCTGCTCTTCGTGAACCGGCTCTCCGACGAGCGGAACCTCGGTGCGAGCCTCATGGCGCGGGTCGAGGGCACGGACGTGTGGCACCTGAGCTACCGGATGCCGCTCGACTGGCGGGCGTCGTACGCCTTCGTGGTCGCCGCCGCGGGTACCGCGCTGCCGTGGCTGCTCGGTGACCAGGTGCGCTTGCGGGCGGTGCTCGACAAGGGCGAGCCGGACCCGCGCAACCCCGTGACGAGCCGGAACCGCGCCGGGACCGTGCAGTCCGTGGTGACCCTGCCCCACGCGCCCGCCCAGCGCTGGCTCGAGCCCCGACCGGGCGCCGGCCCGCGAGGCAGCGTGGTGGCGGAGACCGGGCCCGGTGGGGAGCGGCTGTGGGTCTACCGCCCGGGCGAGGTGCCGCGGCGGGCCACCCCGCTCGTCGTCGTCTGGGACGGCGAGGTGTGGGCCGGGCCCCAGGACCTCGCGACCACCGTCGACAACCTCGTGGCCGACGGCGAGATCCCGCCCGTGCACATCGTCCTCGTCGACTCGGGAGGGGTCGAGGATCGCTGGAGGCTGCTCGGCGGCCCCACCGAGGCGCTCGTGGCACACGGCTCGGCGCTGCTCGACCGGGCCGCCGCGTCCCTCCCGGTCTCCGCAGCGCCACGGGACGTCGTCATGGTCGGGCAGAGCCTCGGCGGGCTCGCGGCCCTGCGCCTCGCGGCGGCGCTGCCCGGGCGGATCGGCGCCGTGCTGAGCCAGTCGGCCTCGTTGTGGCACGAGTCGGCGCAGGAGGAGCTGGCGGCGACAAGGCTGCGGGGCACCTCGGTCTACCTCGAGGTGGGCAGCGAGGAGTGGGTCCTCGTCGAGCCGCATCGCGCGGTGGCGGCGGCGCTCGACGCGACCGGTGCGCGGGTGCGGCTCGAGGAGTACACCGGTGGGCACGACTACGCGTGCTGGCGCGGGGGGATCGCGGACGGTCTGCGTTGGCTGCTCGGCGCTAGGCGCTGATCTCCGTCGTCGCGCTGTCGCCGGGAGGTGCGGTGACGTCCCGGCTGACGTGCTCGGCCATCGCGAGGGCGGCGTCCACCGGCCGGGACCTCTCGATCGCGGCGAGCACGCGGGCGTGGTCGCTCGTCCTCGACGCGCCGGCACCGGGGTTCGTGGCGAGGCGGGGGCGCAGCGCCGCGAGGATGCCCGCGTAGAGGTCGACGAGCAGCACCGAGCCGCTCGCCTCGACGACGAGGGCGTGGAACTGGCCCGGCACCTCGCCGCGGACCACGTCCCCCGAGCCGGCGAGGTCCGCCTCGTGCGTGGCCCGCAGCGCCGCCAGCTGAGCGGGGGAGCGGTGGGCGGCCGCCTCGCGTGCGGCCTCGACCTCGATCGCGCGGCGAAAGCTCAGCACGTCGTCGAGCGCGAAGTCGTGCAGGTAGTCGGTCAGGACCGGCCGGACGGGGGTGCGAGACCGCACGAAGGTGCCCCTTCCCACGGCGGGCTCGAGCATGCCGAGCCCGGCCAGGGCGCTGACCGCCTCACGAATCGTCGTGCGGCCGACCCCGAGGGTCGCGGCGAGCTCCGGTTCCGTGGGGATCTTGGAGTTGACGGGCCAGGTGCCGGACGTGATCTGCTGCCGCAGGTAGGCGAGGGTGGCGCGCGCCGGGGAGGTGCCCGTGCTCCGAGTCATCTGTGCTCCTTCGTCCCTGGCAGTTTAGGGGTGATGGGGGTCGGCGCGGCCACGGCCGGAACCCGGTGCGGGTCCCGGCCGTGGCCGTCTGTGCGTCGTACTACCTGGTGACCTTGAGGGTCGTCCTGAGGGTCGCGGCCTTGTAGGAGGTGCTGCCGGCGTAGCGGACCGTCACCTTCCACGTGCCCTTCGCGAGCTTCGGCAGCTTGACCGTCGCGGCCCCTGCCTTGACCGTCTTGGTGACCTTCTTGGTGACCTTGCCCTTCTTCAGGGTCACGGTGACCTTGCCGGTGACCTTGGCCGACCCGCTCGCCTGACGCACCGTGGCGCGCAGCGTGCCGGTCTTCTTCGAGGTGGGCTTCTTCGTCACCTTGCGGGTGACCTTCGTCCCCGCCTTGGTCACCGTGTGGCGAGCCGTCGTCGTCGCGGCCGCGAGGGTGTCGTTGCCCGAGTAGCTGAACGTCAGCGTGTGAGCCTTGCGGGCGAGGTTCGTCGGGAGGGCGAACGTCGCCGCGCCGCGGCTGAGACGCTGCGTCACGGACTTGCCGGCGCCCGTGAGGGTCACCGAACCGGTCGCGGCACGGCCCTCCTCGTCGGTGACGACGACGGTGGTCGTGGCCGAGCGGCCGAGGACGGCCTTCGTCGCCGTGGTCTCCACGACCGCCTTGCCGAGGGTGACCACGGGGGCCTTCGTCGGCGCCTTGACCGTGAACACGTCGGCCTTGCCGCCCGTCGAGGTGCCGAAGTTGGACGCCCACACGTCGTGGGTGACCGGGTCGATCCCGAGGTGTGCCACGTTGCCGGAGGTGGGCAGGCGCAACAGCTCCGCGTAGGTGTTGACGTCGTAGACGACGATCTCGCGGTCCTGGAGGTTGGCCGAGTACAGCAGGCCGCGCTCGGCGTCGACCTCGACGGCGTTGGTGCGGCCCGTCTCGATCGTGTGGAGGACCTGGCCGTAGCCGGCCGACGCGAGGTCGGCGTCCACGACGGTGATCGTCTGCGGGTCGTAGGACGCGATGTAGAGCTTCTTCAGCTCGGCGCTGTAGGTCGGGCGGGCGTTGCTCGGTACCGCGGCGGGCAGCTCCGTGACCTTGCTCGCGTTGAGGGTCCGGTTCTGCGGGGCGCTCGTGTCGAGGTTGCTCGCATCGATCCGGAACAGCTTGGTGAGCTTGTCGTTGTCGGGCCCGAGCATGCCGACGTAGACGAGGTTGTTCGCCTCGTCGACGGCGACGTCGATCGGGCCGCCGTCCTGGATCGCGCCGCCCGCGGTGTCGACCGGGGCCGGGATCTCGACGAGGGCCTCGACCGTCTTGCTGGGCAGGTCGACGACGGCGACGTAGCCGCGCCGGTCGGCGGGGTCGCCGCCACGCGCGGTCCCGAAGTTGCCGATGTAGGCCTTGTGCGTCTTCGTGTTCACCGCGATGCGTCGCGAGCCGTCGGAGATCGCCTCGCCGTTGTCGAGCTCCCACAGCCGGTCCGCGTCGGTCGGAGCACCCTGCGAGGCGCGGTAGATCACGACACCGCCGCCGTAGGCGCCGCCGCTGCGCTGCCGCACGTGCGTCGTGATGATCGTCGGGTCGACGACGCCCCCGTACTCGGTGAGCGGGTCGACGGCGATGCCGTTGGGCGAGAAGTGCGTCCGCAGCGAGTTCTGCGACTGCGTGGGCTGTGCCGCGGTCGGCAGGGCGAACCCGGTCCAGCTGTGCGCCTGGTTCTCGCGCTTGGGAGCCTCGCTCGCAGCCTCTTCCTGCGAGGTGGGCAGGCGGGTCAGGCCGGTGTAGTCGTAGTTCTGCGTGACCTCGCGGGACGCGGAGGCGATCGCCACGACCTTGCCGGTGCCGGGGGTCGCGCTGTGCGTGAGGGTGAACCCGATCTCGTCCCCCGCGGCGTCGTAGACCGGCACGCGGGTGCGGGAGTCGGTGCGTTGGTGGCCGTCGGTGAAGTACGCCGTGCGGTTCACCTGGTCGAACGTCATCTGGTAGCCGTTCGTGACGCCGGTCGAGACGACCTGGCGGGAGTACGTCCAGCCGTCGGCGGCGTACGCCGGGGCGGCGGCTGCGACGAGGGGCGCGGCGACGAGCGCGAGGCCGGAGGCGGCCGCGAGCACGAGCCGCGCGCGGCGCGGTGGGTGTGTCAGGGACACGGACATGGGAGGAGTGCCTTTCAACAGATGATGGTGAGGTTTGCCTTACCTTAGGAACACCAGACAACCTAGGTCCGCCCGGAGAGCCGGTCAAGAGCGAGGCCTCGCAGAAACGCCTATCTGGACTGTGATGGCGGTCACGTCGATCTGAGGTAAGACTTACCTTACTATCATCAGGTAATTGATCAGATCGGCTGCAGGCTGCGGGACGTTCCGCAGCCGTGCCGGTGCCCGCAGAGATGACTTCCCACCCAAGCAGCGAGGACAACCATGATTCGCACCACGCGACCCCGAGCCGGCGCGGCCGTCGCCGGCATGCTCGCACTCGTGCTCGCCACGGGCTCCGCCGCGGTCGCGGCGACGACCCCCGTGGTCGCGCCGAACGGCCTGGGTGGCACCGTCACCCTCGACAACGACCACTACGGCCCCGGCGAGACGATCACGCTCACCGGCAGCGGGTTCTCGCTGGCCCCCGGCACCGAGAGCGCCCCGGGGCAGGCCGTCATCGCCGTCAAGCTCGCCGACGGCTACACGGAGACCGGCTTCCCGTGGGTTGCGGGTGGTCCGGACCACATCGACCCGGAGGACACCTACGGTGCCGGCTCCGGCGGGTACGCCGCGTTCACGATCCGCCCGGGAGGCACGTTCACCGGGACCCTCACGATCCCGGCGGACTGGACCGGCTTCGGAGCCACGTGGCTGCGCTTCCTCGGCGGCTCCGTGACGACCGAGCCCGACGGGCTGGGCAAGAAGCTGCTGGCGCAGTCCTTCACCGCGCCGTTCGTGGTGCTCAACAGCGCGACCGGCTATGCCGAGGTCACGACCCTCGCCCACACGCCCGGCAGCGTCAACAACGCGAGCATCGGCGTCACGCTGCGTGGCTTCGAGCGGCAGGACGGCGAGGGCGGGCAGAAGGTCGCCTTCAAGATCGACGGCGCTGGCCCCGTGCTCGGCTGCATCGAGACCGACGGCGACGGCGACGCGGCCGGCACCGTCGCGCTGCCCGACGATCTCGAGCTCGTCGCGGGACCGCACGTCCTCAACGTCCTCGCGGGCAGCGCGTGCGGCGAGGGACCGCAAGCGCCCGGACGGTCGCTCTCGCTCGCGTTCACCGTGACGACCGCGGCCGTCACGAGCACCCAGCACGTCCCCGGCGGGGAGGTCACCGTCAGGCTCGACAGGTTCCTCAAGAAGGGTGTGTACGGGGGGCAGAAGGTCGCCTTCAAGGTCGACGGTGGCGCAACCCTCGCGTGCGCGACGACGGACGTGCAGGGCAACGGCACCGCGACCGTGCCCCTCCCCGCGGACCTCACCCTGGGGGCGCACACCCTCAACGTCCTCGCGGGTACCGCGTGCGGCGAGGGCGCCGACCTCCCTGCCCGCTCGATCCCGCTGTCCTTCACGGTGACAGCCGCACCCCCTGCACCCGCACCCGCACCGCTCGCGGCCACCGGGAAGGCCTCGGTCACCGGCAAGGCCCGGGTGGGGCAGACCGTGGCGGCGGTCGCACCGCGCTACAGCTACTCGACCGGCGTGAAGCTCGGCTACCAGTGGCTGCGGGGCGGCAAGGCGATCTCCGGGGCGACGGCCCGCACCTACGCGGTCAAGCCCGCGGACCGCAAGGCGAGGCTCTCGGTGCGGATCACCGCGAGCCACGCGACCGGTGGCACCGTTGTCTCGACCTCCGCCGCGACGGCCAAGGTCGCCGCGGGCACCTTCCGCGTCGCCAAGAAGCCCGTGGTCAAGGGCACCAAGAAGGTCGGCAAGAAGCTCTCGGTGCGCAAGGCGACCTGGTCCGTCAAGGGCGTCAAGGTGAGCTATCAGTGGCTGCGCAACGGCAAGAAGATCAAGGGCGCCACGAAGGCCACGTACAAGGTCAAGAAGGCCGACCGTGCCAAGAAGCTCAGCGTCCGGGTTACCGCCGAGAAGAGCGGCTACACGACCGTGAAGGTGGCGAGCAAGGCAGTCAAGATCGCCAAGAAGTAGCGGCGGTGCGTACCCGCGGCGTCAGGGAGCGAGCTCGACGAGCACGAGCCCGGGCGCCGCGGGTTCCGTCTCGTCGCCGACGGCGGCCCACGTGGCGTCGTCGGCCACCCACCGCTGGTCGGCGACGGTGACCTCCACGATGCCGAGCCTCGTCGAGACGGCCACGGCCCACTGCGCGACGGCCCACGCGAGCCGTTCGGCGCCGTCCCCGCGGGCACCGGCGAGCGCACCGGCCTCGATCTCGACGGTCGTGGGGCCCTCGCCGTCGGCCAGCTCGACCTCGCCCGGGACGTCACCGAGGTCGCGCCCGAGGCGCTCGAGGAACGCCTCGGGCGTCCCGGGTGCAAGGTCGTGGACCACGCACGTCACGGCGGCGGGGGAGTGCCCCGTGAGGGCGGAGGCCCAGGCGCGTGCCATCGGCTCGTGCTGGGCGTAGGCATCCGGGAAGGCCGAGCGCTGCACCGTCTGCGCGGCGACCGTGACGGCCATGTCCTCGAAGCCGTCGACCTTGGCGAGCGCGTCGTAGAACGTGTGCGTCGAGTAGACCGGGTCGAGGATCTCCTCCGGCGAGCCCCAGCCCTGCGATGGCCGTTGCTGGAACAGCCCGAGGGAGTCACGGTCGCCATGGTCGATGTTGCGCAGCGAGGACTCCTGCATGGCCGTGGCCAGGGCGATCGTCACGGCCCGCGCGGGCAGCCCGCGCCGCAGGGCGCTCGCGGCGAGCAGCGCGGCATGGTCAGCCTGCTCGTGGCTCAACGCGTAGCGCACACCGTCGTTGGTGGCCGTGCACTGCTCCTTCGCGCGCGGCTCGGCGTCGAGCGAGCCCAGGTAGGTGACGACGCCCCACACCCCGGCCGCGCCGAGCGCTACGACGACCAGGAGCGTGACGACGGTGCGCGTGAGGGCTCGGATCACGAGTCCGAGGGTACGGCTCCGGTGGGTCGCGTGGCGGTGCGCGACATGAAGATCGTGGCGCCGACGGCCCCCGCGACGCCCGCCGCAGCAACCCAGGCCGAGCGCGTCACGAGGTAGACGAGGGGAACGGCGACCCACGCGCACGTCAGGGCGAGCACCTTGACGTGCCACGGCAACGATCGGTCGCGTTCGTACTGGTCGGCCGCCGCGACGGCCCCGCGCAGCAGCGGGATGCCTCGAAGCCACACCGTGAGCCGCTCGCTCGAGCGCGAGAACGCCCACAGCGCGACGAGCACGAACGGCGTCGTGGGGAGCACAGGGAGCCACACCCCGAGGACGGCCAGTGCGGTCGCGGCCAGCCCGAGGCTCGCGTAGAGCGGCCTGCTACCAGCCACCGGCGTTCCGCTCGACGAGCCCTGCGGCGTAGTCGAGCCAGGCCGGTTCGTCGTTGAGGCACGCGACGGTGCGGTACCCGCTCGGGTCGCCGCCGCCCGCCTCGAAGAGCTCGCGACCTTCGATCCGCAGCTCGTGGAGGGTCTCGAGGCAGTCGGTCGTGAAGCCGGGGGAGATGATCGCCGGCCGTTCGACGCCGTCGCGGTGCAGCTCGCCGAGCCGGGGCTGCAGGTAGGGCTTGATCCACTCCGTACGCCCGAACCGGGACTGGTAGGCCATCTCGTAGTAGTCCTCGTCCCAGCCGAGCGCCGCGGCGAGCAGCCGGGTGGTCGTCTCGCACTGCCCGACGTAGGGGTCGCCCTCGTCGACGAAGCGCTGCGGCAGGCCGTGGTAGCTGAGGATGACCCGGTCGGGCTCCTTGCCCGTCTCGAGCTGGCGGCGCACGCTCGCGGCGAGCACCTCGATGTAGGCGGGATCGTCGTAGAAGGGGTGGACGAAGCGCAGCGAGGGCGAGAACTTCTTGGTGGGCAGCCCCTTGCGGCGCCGGCGCCCGAGCGCCGTGAACATCACCTCGTCGTACACGGCGGCCGTGGTGCTGTTCGAGAACTGGGGGAAGAGCGGCAGGACGACGATCTTGCGGATGCCCGCCGCCTCGAGCCGCTCGACCGCACCGGACATGGTCGGCTCGCTGTACGCCATGCCGAGCTCGACCCGGTACCGGTCGCCGAGCCGCTCGGCGATACCCGCGCGCTGCGCCTCGGAGAGCACGAGGAGGGGCGAGCCCTCGTCCGTCCAGATCTCGGCGAAGTGCTGCGCGACGTGCCGGGGCCGCGTGGGCAGCACGGCGGCGCGCAGCACGGGCTGCCAGCGCCAGCGCGGCAGGTCGATCACGCGCTCGTCGGAGAGGAACTCCTTGAGGTAGCGGCGCACCTCGGGGCGCTCGAGGTTCGCGGGGGTGCCGACCTGGCCGAGGATCACCCCGACCTGCTCGCTCACGACGGGTTCTCCGGGCGCTGGGAAGAAGTCACCCCTCGAACGTAGGGCTGCACCGCGCGGGCGCATAATCCCGCGACAAGCCGTCAGAACCCGGTCACTTCCGGGTGGTCCACCGGGTCAGGCGGCCCGCTCAGTTCGCGTGGAGCGCGGCGTTGAGCCGCACACCCTCGCCGCTGCGGGCCACGGCCTCGATGCCGCCCGTGAGCGAGTTGCGCCGGAACAGCACGCCCGAGGCCCCCGCGAGCTCCCTGGCCTTGACGACCGTGCCGCTCAGGTCCTCGCCGTCGGCCCCGCGCACCCCGACGAGGGTGACCTTCGAGGCGGCCGTGACGTAGAGGCCTGCCTCGACGACACAGTCGTCGCCGAGCGGGATGCCGAGCCCGGAGTTGGCCCCGAGCAGGCTGCGCTCGCCGAGCGAGACGACCTCTGTGCCACCACCGGAGAGCGTGCCCATGATGGACGCCCCGCCCCCGACGTCGGAGCCGTCGCCGACGACGACGCCCGCCGAGATGCGCCCCTCGACCATCGAGACGCCGAGCGTGCCGGCGTTGAAGTTCACGAAGCCCTCGTGCATGACGGTCGTGCCGGGGGAGAGGTGGGCGCCGAGCCGTACGCGGTCGGCGTCGGCGATGCGCACCCCGGTCGGCAGGACGTAGTCGACCATGCGCGGGAACTTGTCGATGCCGAACACCGTGACGGGGCGGCCGAGCCTCGCGCGCAGCCGCAACCGGGTCGCCTCGAAGCCCTCCACGGCGCACGGGCCGGCGTCCGTCCACACGACGTTGGGCAGCGCGGCGAAGATGCCCTCGAGGTTGAGGCCGTGGGGCGCGACGAGCCGGTGCGAGAGCAGGTGCAGGCGCAGGTAGGCGTCCGAGGTCCCGGTGGGGGCGGCGTCGAGGTCGATCTCGACGACGACGACGGCGGTCACCACGCCCCTGGCCTCGTCGGTGCCCTCGAGGGCCGTGAGCCCTGCCGGTGCGATCGCGCTCGCCGGTGCCGCGCCGAGGGCCGGGTCGGGGAACCAGGTGTCGAGGACGGCGCCCGCCGTCGTCGACGTGACCAGCCCGAGACCCCAAGCGCTACGCGTACCCATGCGCACGAGGGTAGACGCCCACGCGGCTACCGGCCGGTACGCAGGTACATTCGCCGTGTGCCCGCACTGGATCTCTCCCTCGACGTCGTCGACCTCACCGCAGCCGTGTGCGACGTGCCGTCCGTGAGCGGGGACGAGGCGCACCTCGCGGACCTGCTCGAGGCCGCCCTGCGCGCACTGCCCCACCTCGAGGTGCTGCGCGACGGGGACGCCGTGCTCGCGCGGACGAACCTCGGGCGGCCGAGCCGTGTCGTCGTCGCGGGTCACCTCGACACGGTGCCGATCGCGGACAACCTCCCCACGTGGCGCGAGGGCACGGGCGACGACGAGGTGCTGTGGGGCCGTGGCACCGTCGACATGAAGGGGGGCGTCGCCGTCATGGCCTCCCTCGCGGCCGAGCTGGCCGCGCCGCGCCACGACGTGACGTGGGTCTTCTACGACCACGAGGAGGTCGACGCCGCACGCAACGGCCTGGGCCGCGTCGCCCGCCACCACGCGGAGTGGCTCGCGGCGGACTTCGCGGTGCTCGCCGAGCCGAGCAACGGGAGCGTCGAGGGCGGCTGCAACGGCACGCTGCGCGTCGAGGTGCGCACGACCGGCACGGCGGCCCACTCCGCGCGCGCGTGGATGGGCTCCAACGCGATCCACGCGGCCGGCGAGATCCTCGCGCGGCTCGCCGCCTACACCCCCGCGACCCACGAGGTCGACGGGCTCTCCTACCGCGAGAGCCTCAACGCCGTGCGGATCTCCGGGGGAGTGGCGAACAACGTCATCCCCGACGCGTGCACGGTCACGGTCAACTACCGCTTCGCGCCGTCGGCCACCGTCGCGCAGGCCGAGGCGCACGTGCGCGAGGTGTTCGCGGGCTTCGACGTCGAGCTGACGGACGCCGCCGGGGGAGCCCGTCCCGGGCTCGACCATCCCGCCGCCGCCGAGTTCGTGGCCGCGGTGCTCTCGGCGACCGGTCGCGAGCCGGCCCCCAAGTACGGCTGGACGGACGTCGCGCGCTTCGCCGAGCTCGGCATCCCCGCCGTCAACTTCGGGCCCGGCGACCCGTCCCTCGCCCACCACGACGAGGAACGCTGCCCCGCGCGCCAGATCCGCGAGTCGCGGGCTTCGCTGCGCGCGTGGCTCGCCCCGTAGGCTCGTCGGGGAACCCGGACCGACCGAGGAGGACGAGCGTGGACCAGAACGGCTACCGCAAGGGGCCCGTCCTGCTGCGGGGCGACCAGGTCCCGACCACCACGAGCGACCAGCGGCTGCTGCGCCCGGACGGCGACACGGACTGGCTCCACGCGGACCCGTGGCGCGTCATGCGGATCCAGAGCGAGTTCGTCGAGGGCTTCGGTGCGCTCGCGGAGGTCGGTCCCGCGGTGAGCGTGTTCGGCTCGGCCCGCACGAAGCCCGACGACCCCTTCTACGGCCTCGCCGAGGAGGTCGCCGCGGAGCTCGTCAAGGCCGGGTACGCCGTCATCACGGGCGGTGGCCCCGGGATCATGGAGGCGGGCAACAAGGGCGCGAGGGAGGCCGGCGGTCTCTCGGTGGGCCTCGGCATCGAGCTGCCCTTCGAGCAGGGCATGAACCCGTACGTCGACCTCGGCGTGAACTTCCGCTACTTCTTCGCCCGCAAGACGATGTTCGTCAAGTACGCCCAGGGCTTCGTGATCCTGCCCGGTGGCTTCGGCACGCTCGACGAGACGTTCGAGGCACTCACGCTCGTGCAGACGCACAAGGTGACGGGCTTCCCCATCGTGCTCGTCGGCAGCGCGTTCTGGGGCGGGATGCTCGACTGGTTGCGCGGCACGGTCGCCGACGCCGGGATGATCTCGCGCAAGGACCTCGACCTCATCGAGGTGGTCGACGACGCCGAGAGCGCCGTGCGGTACATCATCGAGCGGAGCGCCGAGCTGCGCGCCGCCGAGGAGGCCGCGGCGCAGGGCAACGCCGACGCCCAGGAGGCGGCCGAGCGGGCCGGCGACGGTCCCTACGAGGGCTGAGCCGGTGGCCACGCTGCGGTTGCGGGGCCGCGAGCTCGACCTCGCACGCGGGGTCGTCATGGCTATCGTCAACCGCACGACGGACTCGTTCTACGCCGCGGCACGGTTCGTCGACGACGACGCCGCGATCGCCGCCGTCGAGCGGGTCGTCGCCGAGGGTGCCGAGATCGTCGACGTCGGGGGCATCCGTGCCGGCCGGGGACCGCGGGTCGAGCCCGACGAGGAGATCGCACGCGTGGTGCCCTTCGTCGCCGCCGTGCGCGAACGCTTCCCCGACGTGCTCGTCAGCGTCGACACGTGGCGGGCCGACGTCGCGCGCGAGGCGGCCCGGGCCGGTGCCGACCTCATCAACGACACGTGGGCGGGCCACGACCCGCGCCTCGCGGAGGTCGCGGCGGCCGAGGGGGTCGGCGTCGTCGTCACGCACACGGGGGGCGCGCTGCCCCGCACGGACCCGCTCCGGGTCGCCTACCCGGGCGGCGTGCTCGCCGACGTGCTCGCCCGGCTCGGGACCGCTGCCCGTCGCGCCGTCGACCTCGGCGTCGACCCGGCGGCCGTCCTCGTCGACCCGACGCACGACTTCGGGAAGAACACGTGGCACTCCCTCGAGCTCGTCCGTCACACCGCACGGCTCGTCGAGCTCGGGTTCCCCGTCCTCATGGCGCTCTCGCGCAAGGACTTCGTCGGGGAGACCCTCGGGCTCGAGGTCGACGACCGGCTCGAGGGCACGCTCGCGGCGACCGCGATCGCCGCGTGGCAGGGCGCCGGGGTGTTCCGGGCCCACGACGTCGCCGCGACCCGGCGCACGCTCGACATGGTCGCGGCCGTGCGCGGGGACCTCGCCCCCGCGCGCGCCGTCCGCGGGCTCGCGTGAACTAGACTGGTGGGCAGTACCAGCGAGCTGAAGGAGTCAAGGCATGGCCGCGATGAAGCCGAGGACCGGAGACGGACCCCTTGAGGTGAGCAAGGAAGGCCGCGGCATCGTCATGCGTGTCCCTCTCGAAGGGGGTGGCCGCCTCGTCGTCGAGCTCAACGCGACGGAGGCCGCCGAGCTCGGTGAGGCCCTGACCTCGGTCGTCAGCTAGCGCCGCACCCCGACGAGCAGGCCGTCACCGCTCGGCAGCATCGCGGGCAGCACGCGCTCGTCCTTCGCGAGGTTGCGACCCACGTCGCGCATCGTCGTCGTCGTCGTGTCCCGTCGTGCGGGGTCCGCGACGCGGTCGTGCCACAGCGCGTTGTCGACGGCGAGCACCCCGCCCGGCCGCAGCAGCCGTAGCGCCTGCTCGACGTACTCGGGCGTCGACTCCTTGTCGGCGTCGACGAGCACGAGGTCGTACGCCCCGTCCGTGAGCCGGGGCAGCACCTCGAGCGCGCGACCGCCGATGAGGCGCGTCCGCGTCGGGCGCACCCCCTCCTCCGTGAACGCCTCGCGGGCGGCGCGCTGGTGCTCCACCTCGAGATCGATCGACGTCAGGACGCCGTCCTCGGCCATGGCGCGCAGCAGGTAGAGCCCGCTCACGCCGGCCCCCGTGCCGATCTCGACCACGGCGCGGGCGCCGAGGGTCGCGGCGAGCACGGCGAGCGCAGCTCCCGCGCCGGGCATGACGGGGGTGCAGCCGAGCTGGTCGGCGCGCTCGCGGGCGCGCAGCAGGATCTCGTCCTCGGCGAGGAACTCCTCGGCGTAGTACCAGCTGGGGGTCTTGTCGGTGGAGATGGCTGCCTCCGCAGGTGCGTGGGGCGCAAGGTGCGTCCGCTCGGATCGTACTCGGGCCCGTGGCACCCCGCCGGAACACGACGGGCGGGCCGGACGTTGGGCAAGCAGGTGAGGGTGCTCAGGAAGTTCCCAGCAACCTCGGGAACAATGGCAAGCCACACCGGTGGAAGGAGGTCGCTCGTGACGCACGTCGCCGACTTCGACGAGCCGCAGGCCTGGACGGCACCCTCGTGGGAACAGATCGTCGAGGAGCACTCGCCCCGCGTCTTCCGGCTCGCCTACCGTCTCACGGGCAACCAGCACGACGCCGAGGACCTGACGCAAGAGACCTTCGTGCGCGTGTTCCGCTCGCTCTCGACGTACCAGCCCGGCACCTTCGAGGGCTGGCTGCACCGCATCACCACGAACCTCTTCCTCGACCAGGTGCGGCGCAAGAACCGCATCCGCTTCGAGGCGCTCGCCGACGACGGCGGCGCGCAGCTCGTGTCCCCCGTGGGCCGGGGCACTCCGGAGCGGGGCTTCGAGCACGCCAACCTCGACTACGACATCCAGGCCGCGCTCGACGCGCTGAGCCCCGAGTACCGCGCCGCCGTCGTGCTGTGCGACATCGAGGGGCTGTCCTACGAGGAGATCGCCGCGACGCTCGGCATCAAGATGGGCACCGTGCGCTCGCGCATCCACCGGGCCCGCGCCCAGCTCCGCGAGTCGCTCGCCCACCGTGCCACCCCCGTGGAGGTCCGCTGACATGGCGCACCTGGGGTATCTGCTCACGGCGCTCGCGGACGGTCAGCTGTCCCCGGCGACCGCGGAGAAGGTGCTCGAGCACGTCGCCTCGTGCCGCCCGTGCGCCGCCGAGCTCGCCGCCGAGCGTCGTGCGCGCCGCATGCTGGCCGACTCCTCGTGCGCCGACGTTCCCGCGGACCTGGCCGCACGGTTGCGCACGATCGGCGAGCAGCCCGTGCCCGCGGCGCCCACCGTCGCGCAGCCGCACCCGTACCGTCGGCTCGGCGCGCTCACGGCCGTGGGCTCGCTCGTCGGGGCCTCGGCACTGGCCACCGCGCTCTTCGTCGTCGGCGGACCGCGCGACACGGTCCCCGCGTTCACGGACTCCGGCGCCCTCGCGAGCCTCGGGCTCGTCTCCGACGCCCCCCGCGTCTCGAGCGCTGCGGCGGCCACGACGGCCGCGACCTTCGTGACCGCGGCAGCGCCGACGGCGACCGAGCTGCCCGACGGCGTGTTCACCGTGACCGCGCAGCGGCCCCTCGTGGACGACCGTGGCAGCGTCGTCGAGCTCGTGGGTCGGGGTGGCCACGTGGTCCTCGCGACCCAGTCGGGCCGGCTCGACGCCGCGAGCGTGGCGCACCTCGAGCCCGTCGAGCACTCGGGAGCGGCGCTCTACGTCCTGACGACCGAGCCCTTCCACGCGGTGTGGCAGTCCGGCGAGCACGTCGTGGAGCTCGTCACCGACCTGCCGTCGCAGCAGGTGGGCGAGCTCGTGGCACACTTCCCCGCGGACGAGTACGACGTCGGACCGCTCGCGCGCCTCGCGCGGGGCTGGTCGGTAGTGACCGGAGGCAAGACCAGGTGATCGACAGCAACGAGCCCCTCCCGCTGTTCGCCTCGCCGGGAAGGGTCCCCCCGTCGCCGCCGCCGGGACAGTCACCGGCACCGTCGCAGCCGTCGCCGCCGCACTCGCCGCCGTCGGACATCCCGGCGCCGCAGCCCGTCGCGTGGCAGCCCACGTCGGACGCCGCTCCCACCGCGAGCGAGCACTACGCGCCCGGTCGGCCGCTTCCGCCGCGCGAACGCCGGGGGCTGAGCGCCTGGTGGCTCGCCCCGCTCGTCGCCGTGAGCCTGGTCGCGGGGGGTGCGGGCGGCGTGCTCGCCGAGCGCTACCTGGGTCAGGACCGGCCCGTCGAGGCGAACCTGCCCGTCTCGCCCGCCGCACCCGTCGACCGCGCGCCCGACTCCGTCGCCGGGATCGCGGCCGGGGTGCTCCCGTCGGTCGTCGCGATCGAGGTCGCCACGGGCGAGGGCCGGGGCTCCGGCTCCGGGTTCATCCTGCGCGCAGACGGCTACATCCTCACCAACAACCACGTGGTCGACGGCGGCTCCGGTCCCGGTGGCACGATCACCGTCGTGTTCGCGGACGGTTCGCAGGAGACCGCGACGCTCGTCGGCGCGACGAACGACTACGACCTCGCGGTGATCAAGGTCGCGCGCACGGGGCTGACACCGCTCGCGCTCGGGGACTCGGACGCCGTCGTGGTCGGTGACCAGGTCATCGCCGTCGGCGCCCCGCTCGGTCTGCAGGGCACGGTGACGAGCGGGATCGTCTCGGCCGTCAACCGCCCCGTGACCGCGGGCGACCCGGGCGGCCCGGCGTTCATCAACGCGATCCAGACCGACGCGGCCATCAACCCGGGCAACTCCGGCGGGCCGCTCGTCAACCTCGCGGGCGAGGTCGTGGGTGTCAACTCCGCGATCGCCCAGCTCCCCGGGGCCGTGCTGAGCGGCGTCGGGAACATCGGCCTCGGGTTCGCGATCCCCTCCAACCAGGTGCGCCGCACGGCAGAACAGCTCATCGAGACGGGCGAGGCGACGTACCCGTACATCGGCGTCGTCCTCGACGAGCGGTACACGGGCGAGGGCGTGCAGGTGCTCGCGGCCCCCGAGGGCGACTCGACGACGCCCGTCGAGCCGGACAGCCCCGCGGACCGGGCGGGGATCCGTGCGGGCGACGTCATCATCGCGATCGACGGCCGGCCCGTGACGGACCCCGACGAGGTGGTCGTCGCGATCCGTGCCAAGGCACCGGGCGACTCGGTCGTGCTGCGCATCCGCACGGGCGACGACGAGCGGGACGTGCGCGTCGTGCTCTCGGAACGTTCCTCGGGCTAGCGCGGCCCGGTTAGCCTGGATCCGTGTTCGGGATCAACGGGGCTGAGTTCCTCGTGCTGCTGGGGGTCGCCGTCGTCGTCGTCGGCCCCGAGCGCCTGCCCCGGTACGCCGAACAGCTCGCGCACGCCGTCCGCAGGCTGCGGGCCTTCCTCGGGGACGCGAAGGACCGGGTCGCCGAGGAGCTCGGCGACGACGTGAAGGACGTCGACTGGGAGGCGCTCGACCCGCGGCGCTACGACCCGCGGCGCATCGTGCGCGAGGCGCTGCTCGACGCCGAGCCCGCCGCGCCGGCGTCTGCGGCCGCGGCGGCCGGAGGTGCGGCCGTGTACGTGAGCGGCACCCGGCCTTCGACGTCGGTCCAGTCCGCCTCGGTGCGCCGCCGGGACGAGGCGAAGACCGGGCCCCCCGTCGCCGCGCCGTTCGATGATGAGGCCACCTAGCCTGGCCTGGCACAATGGCCGTCATGTCTTCGCCCGCAGCGCGGCCCCGGATCTTCTCGGGGATGCAACCGACGTCCGACTCCCTCCACCTCGGTAACCTCATCGGCGCGCTGCGCAACTGGGTGGCCCTCCAGGAGGACTACGACGCGATCTACTGCGTCGTCGACCTGCACGCGCTGACGCAGACGCCGGACCCCGGCACGTTGCGCGAGCGGTCCCGACGCACGGCCGCGCAGTACCTCGCGGCGGGCGTGGACCCGGAGCGCTCCGTGCTGTTCGTGCAGTCGCACGTGCCGGCGCACGCCGAGCTCGCGTGGGTGCTCGGTTGCCAGACCGGGTTCGGCGAGGCGAGCCGCATGACTCAGTTCAAGGACAAGTCCGCGAAGTACGGCTCGTCCGCGACCAACGTCGGGCTCTTCACCTACCCCGTGCTCATGGCCGCGGACATCCTGCTCTACGACACGGCGCTCGTGCCCGTGGGTGAGGACCAGCGCCAGCACCTCGAGCTGAGCCGCAACCTCGCCGAGCGCATGAACGGGCGCTTCGGCGAGGGCACCGCCGTCGTCCCCGAGCCGTACATCGTCAAGGAGTCGGCGAAGATCTACGACCTGCAGAACCCGACGGCGAAGATGAGCAAGTCCGCCGACTCCGAGGCCGGGCTCATCCAGCTCCTCGACGACCCGAAGCTCGTGGCGAAGCGGATCAGGTCGGCCGTGACGGACGCCGACACGCAGATCCGGTTCGACGCCGAGGCCAAGCCCGGGGTGTCGAACCTGCTCACGATCTACTCCGTGCTCACGGACACACCCGTCGCCGAGCTCGAGGCGCGGTACGAGGGCAAGATGTACGGCCACCTCAAGGTGGACCTCGCCGAGGTCGTGGTCGAGGCGCTGCGCCCGTTCCGGGAGCGTTCGGCGGAGTTCCTCGCCGACCCGGGTGCGCTCGACGGGCTCCTGGCCGACGGCGCGGAGCGGGCCGCCACGCTCGCACAGCCGATGCTCGAGCGGGTCTACGACCGCATCGGACTGCTCGCGCCGGGGCGATCGCGCCGATGAGGCTCCCGGGCAAGACGGACGACGAAGTCCGGTTCGGGGTCGCGATCCTGCTCCCCGAGCCGTTCGGGGCAGCGCTGCAGGCCGCGCGCGAGTCGTTCGGCGACCCCCTCGCCCGCCTCATCCCGCCGCACGTGACGTTGCTCGGGCCCACGGTGCGAGCCGCAGAGGCGCTCGACACGGTCGTGGCGCACCTGACCGGAGTGGCCGCGCACCACGAGCCGTTCTCGGTACGACTGCGTGGCACCGGCACCTTCCGGCCCGTGTCGCCCGTCGTGTTCGTCCAGGTCGCGGTCGGGATCGCGGAGTGCGAACGGCTCGAGGCCGAGATCCGCACGGGCGTGCTGGCCGAGCCGCGAGAGTTCAACTACCACCCCCACGTCACCGTCGCCCACGAGCTCGACGACGCGGCGCTCGACGTCGCGTTCGAGGAGCTCGACCGGTTCGACGCGGCCTTCGACGTGACGTCGTTCTCGCTCTTCGACCACGGCGAGGACGGCCTGTGGCGGCCGGCCCGCGAGTTCCGGCTGGGCTGACGTGCAGCGCTGGCGCGCCCGTGCCATGGCCCTCGTGGCGTACGCCCGGGCGACCCGGGTGGGGCGCGCGCTGACCCACTTCGGTGCCCAGGGCGGCGGAGTCCTGTCGGGCGGGATCGCGTACGCCGCCGTGTTCTCGGTCTTCGCGGCGCTCGCGATCGCCTTCACCGTGGGGCTCGCGGTGCTCGGCGGCAACCCCGAGCTGCGCGACGCCTTCCTCGAACAGCTCGCGGGCTGGCTTCCCGGGCTCGTCGGGGAGGGTGGGCTCCTCGGCCCGGACGACCTCCGGCTCACCGTAGGCCCCGGCATCACGGGCGTGATCGCCACCGGGGTGCTCGTGTGGAGCGCTAGCGCGTTCATGGGTGCCCTCGGGGCGGGCTTGCGGACCATGGTCGACCAGACCACGCCGCGCGGGCGGCAGCTGCCCGGGGTCGTGCGAACGTGGGCGGGCTTCCTCGGCCTCGGGGTGGGACTGCTCGTGTCCACGGTGGCCTCCGTCGCCGTGACGCAGGTGGCCGCGCTCGCGGGGCAGTGGGCGGTGCGGGCCGGCGGCGCGCTCGTGTCGTTCGTGGTGGACGCGGCGATGTTCGCGTTCGTGCTCGTCGTGGTCGCGGGGATCCGGCCGGCCCGGCGTGACCTGTTCGTGGGGTCCGCTCTGGCGGCGCTCGCGTTCGGGGTCGTGCGGTATCTCGGGGTCGGAGTCGTGGCGGCGTCGTCGTCGGCCAACGCCTTGCTCGCCCCCTTCGCCGTGCTCGTGACCCTCCTCGTCTGGATCAACCTGCTCGCGCGTATCGCGCTGCTCGTCACGGCGTGGGTGGCCGACCCGCAGGTCGAGGTCCCGTTGCCCGGGGGGAACGTGGGTGGCGCCGTGCGCGTGGGCGACACGGTGCGCCGACCCACGGGGGAGTGGACGCCCGCGGTGCACGAGCTGCTGGGGCACGTGCGCCGTGCGGGGCTCGACGCCGTGCCGCGCGTCATCGGGATCGACGCGCAGGGGCGCGAGGTGCTGACGTACCTGCCCGGCCGGCCCGTCGACCTCACCGCGACGACCCCGGGTCAGCTGCGGGCCGCCGCGGCGTGGCTCGGCCGGTTCCACCTCGCCGTCGCGGGCTTCCGCCCCGGCGAGCGGCGGTGGCGTTTCGTGGAGCGGGCGCCGGGTGCGCGCGAGATCATCTGCCACCACGACGCGACGCTCTACAACATGGTGTTCGACGGCGATCGCCTGACCGGGGTGCTCGACTGGGACGTCGCGGGCCCCGGGGTGCCCCTCGACGATCTCGCGATCCTCGCGTGGAGCGGGTTGCCGCTCTACCCCGAGCGGCCTGACGAGGAGGTGCTCGAGCGGCTCGAGGTGCTCGTGGCGGGCTACGCCGAGGGTCTCGCCCATGGCGCCGCGCCCAGGCGCAGGCGGTGGTCGCGGCTGCGGGGCCCACGCGTGCGCCCCGCGACGGCGCGCGAGGTGCTCGAGCACGTCGTGCCCCGGATGACCGCCGGGACCGACCGCATCGAGGCGGGCCAGCGCGCGGGCGACGAGGGCATGCGCAACCTCCTCAAGGTTGACGAGCCGGCCCGCACGCGCGCCCAGCTCGCCACCTACCGCGGGTCCCGCCTCCCGGCACTCCTGGCCAACCTCGCCCGGACACCGGCCCCCTGACTACGCACTCCCGCCTCGGGCCCGGCTCCTGGCTCGTGTGACCGGAAGCGGCCGTCGCCTGCTCGGCGTCACGGCATGGGGGAAGAGCTAGTAGGCGCGCGTCACCATGGCGCGCTTGACCTCTTGGATGGCCTTCGTGACCTCGATGCCTCGAGGGCACGCCTCGGTGCAGTTGAAGATCGTGCGGCAGCGCCACACGCCTTCCTTGTCGTTGAGGATCTCGAGGCGCTGGGTCGAGGCGTCGTCGCGCGAGTCGAAGATGAAGCGGTGCGCGTTGACGATCGCGGCAGGCCCGAAGTACTGCCCGTCCGTCCAGAAGACGGGGCACGACGACGTGCACGCGGCGCACAGAATGCACTTCGTGGTGTCGTCGAAGCGCTCGCGCTGCTCGGCGGACTGCAGACG
>CAYSZN010000002.1:0-9865 GCA_964435425.1 uncultured Akkermansia sp.
TTCATCCGCCCCGTTTTGTGGATTGCGCATTGCGAAAGGCTGGAGTCGAGTTCTCCTGGCGAGGTGCCGCCCTACGGATCCCCATGCTTCCCGACTCCCCCGACCGATCTCCCCAGACCCCGAACGAATGGGGACTGCTGGTCGTGCTCTCGTTCTTCTTCGTGCTCTTCCTCGTTCTCGAGCTGGCACAGGAATTCCGCATGGAGAAGCTCAGCGTCCCCTTCTTCCTCCTCTCCTGGGTGGTCCTTCTCGTGCTCCACGAGTTCGGCCACGCCCTCATGGCCCGGCTCCTTGGCTGGCGGGTCGAGCGGATCTCGATCGGAACGGGGAAAGTCCGCTGGGAGCGGCGCTTCCTCGGGATGCCGGTGGAATTCCGCACGCTTCCCCTCTCCGGCTTCGTCCTGCCGAGACCCGTCGACCTGACGGCTCCCCGCCTGAAGCAATGCCTCATCTACGCGGCCGGTCCGGGGATCGAGCTGCTCGCCGTGGCCATCCTGGCCTGGCTGGTCGGGACCGACCGGCTTCTCGCCGCCTCCGCCCATCCGGGCATGATCGCGATGCAGAGCTTCTGCGTGGCCGCGATCTTCGGGGCCGGGTTCAACCTGATCCCCCTTTCCCACCGCACCGGAGGCGGCACGGCCTGGTCCGACGGGCTGGGCATGATCCTGTGCTGGCGGACGACGGACGAGGACTACCGGCGGATGAGGGATGGCGATGGGGAATGATCCGCATTTTCTCCTGTCCAACTTCGTCCGTTGACGCCTTATTCCTGTAGAAAGCGATGGCCTCCGATTTTCCCCCGCCCTCCAGTTCCGGACCCGACCGCACCGAATCCTTTCTGCGGCTCCTCGCCGAGCACGAACGCCGTCTCGCCCTCTACGTGACCGGTCTCGTCGCCTGTCCGCAGGATGCCCAGGACGTCATGCAGGAGGGCAAGATCGTGATGTGGCGGCAGTTCCATCAGTTCGAGCTCGGCACGAACTTCCCCGCTTGGGCGCGCAAGATCCTCTTCTACCAGATCCTCGCCTACCGCCGCCGCTCGAAGCGCTCCCAGGCGGAGCGGCTCGGGGAGCGTGTCCTCGAGCTGCTCAACGACGAGTCGGAGAGCGCGATCCGCGAGCAGCGCTGGGAGCGGCGCGAGGAGGCGCTGCGCGAATGCGTCGGCAAGCTTTCCCCCGAGCACCGAGAGATCCTCGAATGGCGCTACCGGGACGAGGCCACCATCGAGGGCATCTCCCGCCGCAGCGACCGGACCGAAGGCGCGGTCTACCGGCTGCTCAGCCGCCTCCGCAAGAACCTCCACCTCTGCGTCGAAAAGCAACTCGGCCACGCATGAACGAATCCGACACCGACCGGCTCCTCGAGCTCGCCCACGGCTACATCGAGGATTCCCTCTCCCCGGCGCAGTTCGCCGAGCTGGAGACGATCCTTTCCGAAAACGCCGAGGCCCGGCGTCTCTATCTCGACTTTCTCCACGACCACGCGACGCTCCATTGGGACCGAGTCGGCGAAGGGGCCTCCGGGGAGATCGAGGACTTCCCCCCGCTCCGCGTCCGGCGCATGCCGACGCTGTGGCAGGGTTTCGCCGCCGCCGCGCTCGTCGCCCTGCTCGCCCTCGTCCTGACGACGCCCAAGCCGGTGCGGGATACGAGCTTTGCGACGATGCGGAAAACCGAGGCGGCCCGCTGGGAGAGCGGCACGCTGCCGACGGCCGAAGGCGCCCGGCTGGGAGCGGGCGATCTCGAGCTGATCCGTGGACTGGCCACCATCGTCTTCGACTCGGGGGCCGAGGTGGTTCTGGAAGCGCCGGCGAAGCTCACTCTCGTCGATGCCATGAACTGCGTCCTCGCGCGAGGCACCGTCGTCGCCGAAATCGGCCCTTCCGCGGAGGGCTTCACCGTCCAGACCCCCAGTGCCCGGGTCATCGACCATGGCACGCGCTTTGCCGTGAATGTCGATCCCGGCAGCGGAGCGACGCAGACCCAGGTCTTCGACGGTCTCGTCGAGGTCGAGCAGCCCGAGACGAGGAAGCGCATCGAGCTGCGGAAAGGGCAGAGCGCCCTCGTCGCCGGCTCGTCCCTTGGCGGAGTCAGCGAAAGTCCCGAGGAGGGCACCTGGTCGCAACCGGAGGCGCCCACTGCGCCGAAGGAGCGGGGCATGATCTCCCTCACCACCGCGGCCGCGGGCGGAGGGGACGCCTATGCCTGGGGCGGACGGTCCAACGACCATGTCAGCGACACCCTGCTGCTGCTGAAGCGCGGCATCGGCGAATGGCCGCCGCATCGGAAGGCCTGGCTGCGCTTCCCCCTCGACGGCATCGCCCCCGGTGCGGTCGCCTCGGCCCGGCTCGAGCTCCGCTTCACCCCGACCGGCTGGGGCCTGGCCTCGCATCTCGGCGATGCCGAGTTCACCGTCTATGGTGTTGTGGACGATAGTCTGGACTCGTGGGAGGCGGCCTCGCTGAACTGGGAGAACGCCCCGGCGAACGAGACCGCCACGGGGAACGGCGTGCTGCCCGGGAAGGTCCGCGAGCTCGGACGCTTCACCCTGCCCCGCGGCATCCAGACGGGCAGCTTCGGCATCGAGGGCGAGCCCCTGCGGGAGTTTCTCAACGCCGATCCGAACCGGAGCGCCACCTTCATCGTGGTCCGCGAGACGAGCGAGACGCTCGGCGGCGGGCTCGTCCACGCCATCGCCTCCTCCCGGCATCCGACCCTGCCGCCGCCGACCTTGCATTTGAAGGTGGCGGAATAGCAGGGTTCTCTTCCGAGTGATTCAAAGGCGCACCTTCGCGCGGACGATGGATTTAACTTCCTCCCACGAGCGTCCGCGCAAATCGCGAGGATCGGGATCCGGCTCGGCGTCTTCGAAATACAAAATGGAGCGGATCAGACTCCAGAGGTTGGCGTGGGGATACTTTCCGGCGAAAAACACCAACATCTCCTGGATTGGGAAGATCGAAAGCAACTCGGCGAGATCCCAGAAGTCCTTCTTCGCCCCCCGGTTCCGGATCGCGTTCAATTTCATCGCGGCGACATCTGGCAGCGAGAGCATCCGAACGCCCTCGATCGTTTCGAGCGCAGCGACAGACGGATAGCGATGGGCGATCAGATCGACCTTGATCCCCTTCGATTCTCCCGTGACGGAATTCGTCGAGACACTTGTCCTGGCAAGGCCGAAGCTCGCCACCAAGGTTTCCGAAAGCGCCGCCGCGTCGAATTCCTCCGTGGTGAACAGGTCGATGTCGATCGAGACGCGGTGCCCAAGCCTCAATGCGAGCGAGGTCCCGCCTCCCAAGGCGAAGCGGTCGAGCTCGCGGTTCCGCATCAAGTCGAGGAGCCATTCCACCAACTGCGGCGACACGGTCTCGCTTCGCAGCTTCATCGGCTCCAGTGGGCCGGTGGTTCCCGGTGGGCGCGGAAGCTCTCCGGCGCGATGCCGAACTGATTCGCGAAGAAGGCGACCGTCTTCGCGCCGAGATCGGGTGCGTCGAGAAGGGTCTCGCGGAAGGCCGCCTCGCCGTAATGCGACCATGCCGCCCCGACATCGCTCAAATCGCCCCGCTCCACGATCCGGCGGATCAGAAAGCTCCGATGCCGCTCCAAATCGATCGAGGCGGGATCGACGTCCCAAAGGAGCGATTCCGAAAGGTTGGCGAGGAGATTCGGGGAATTCATCGGACGGAAAACGCCATTAGATTACGGCATCGACCGGAAGCTTGCAATTCGAGAAGCCCGGCGAGGCTTCAAGGAGCGGAACGCCCCTCAAGCGCTGCCTTTCCTTGCAAACGAGTCCGTCTCGGGCATGATGGCGGAACGTGAACCGGGCCATTTCCTGGAGCGCGGTCCATCCGCGCTTGGCACTGCTCTTGGCGGCGGTCTTGGCCGTTGCTCTGGGCTGGGGTTGCCGTCAGCTTCGGCTCGACGGCTCCACCGAACAGCTTTTCGCCGACCGCAGCGGCGAGTTCGACGACTACGAGGAGTTCAAGGCCAACTTCGGCGGAGACGAATGGATCGCCGTGGTGGCGACCGGCCCCGAGCTGTTCACCGAGGAATCCCTCGTCTGGCTGAAACGCTTCGCATCGGATCTCGATGCGAGCGAGGACATCCGGCGCGTCGAGAGCATCTTCCATTTGTCCGGCTATGAACGCCGGGGGCGCTGGCTGTTCCCCGCGCCGTTGATCGGCACCGTGCCGGAGGACGGGAGCGAGGGGATGGAGCGACTGCGCGAGGCCGTGCTCCGGGACGCCCGCTCCCGGGGCCGTCTTGCGAGCGTGTCGGGCGAGGCCCTTTGCTTTCTGGTGGAACTGGACTCCGCCTTGGCGGCGCAGCGCGGCGAATCCAAGCTCGTCGCCGAAGTGCTGCGGCGCTGCGACGATGCGGCGGCCGAAGCGCCCGGCGGCATCGAGCTGTTCGCCGTCGGGGTCCCGCTGATTCATCTGGAAATAAAGGCGGCCACGAGTCGCGATCTCTCGAAAGCGCTGCCGCTTTCCGTCCTCGCGATATGGCTGGGGCTGCTCCCCTTTCTCCGGGGATGGACGGCGCTGGTTCTGCTGCTGGCGACCAGTCTGCTCGCTGCGACGGCCACTCTTGGCTTCATCGGGTGGATGGGCTTTCCGGTGACAGTGGTCCTCTATCCGGCCGTGGTGCTGGTCGTCGTCGTCACAAGCGCCGAAGACATCTACCTGATGGCCGAGTTCCGCGAGGGGCTGCGGGCCGGCTTGTCGCGGGAGGAATCCTTGGCGCGTCTCGGTCCGAAGCTGGGCTTCACGGTCCTGATGACCGCTGCGACTTCGGCGATGGGGTTCGCCACCCTGGCTCTCACGGCCAATCTGGGAATGCAGCGCTTCGCCCTCGTGGGAGCCGTGGGCATCGTCTTCGGCCTCGCGTTCACCGTGCTGGTGGTGCCCGCGCTGCTCGCCTTGCTGCCGCCGCCGAAAAAGGCCGCTCTGAGGCTCCCCTCCTCCGTGCGGCGGATCCGGCGATGCGTCGCCCAGCTCGCGGGCGGGCGGCGGCGGCAGGCCGGGTTCGCCTGCCTCGCGATGCTGCTCGTCGTCTCCGCAGGCATCCCGAGGATCGAGATCGACACAGCGTTTCTGGACTACCTGCCCAAAGACTCTCCGCTGCTGCGGAACGTGGCGCGATTCCGCGAAACCTTCGGCGGCCTCTCCTACGTCTCGGTGGTGCTGGAAACCAACGAGCCGGGCGGCGTCAACCGGAGGGAGACCCTCCACGCCATGGACCGGTTCCAAACGTTCCTCGAAACGCAGGGCGGTGCCGTCCACAGCTATCTGGACCTGCTCGAAGAAATGGCACGGTGGTTCGGCGGAGGCGAAGAGGAGACGCGCGCCGCCCTGCCTGACCAGGACAACCTCGACGATCTCCTGGCGATGGTGCCCCATGAATTCGCCCGCGAATTCATCGACCACGACGGCTCCCGAGCCCGCTTCCAGCTGCAAGTCCACGCGCCGAGCTCCCGCGAGCTCATCGCTTTGGAGAAATCCATCCTCGCCTACCCCGGCGACGCCCTGCCGCCGAACGCTGAAATCCAAGTGGCGGGCAGCCGGGTGCTGGTGGCCCACTATTCCGAGCGCGTCGTCCGGGAACTGCTGGCGAGTCTGGCCGCACTCTCGCTGTTCGTCGCCCTTCTCCTCGGCCTAGTCCTCCGCTCGGCCAGGCTGGGCACCGTCGCCCTGATCCCGAACGTCCTGCCCATCCTCGCCACCTTGGGGCTGATGGGCTGGATAGGCATCCCCTTGAGCTTGGGAACTTTCTATGTCGGCGTCATCGCTCTCGGCATCGCCGTGAACGACACCATCCACCTGTTGCTGCGCTACCGGCAGAGGCTCGCTTCCGGCCGTTCCCGTGAACTCGCCCTGCGCACCGCCCTCCACGAAAAATGCGTGCCGGTCATGGCCACCGGTCTTGCTCTCGCCGGCGGCTCCTCCGTCCTCGCGCTGAGCGAACTGTCGAATATCCGGGACTCGGGAATCCTGCTCGCCTTCGCCATGCTGGCCGCCTCGGCCGCCGACCTGCTCCTGACGCCTCTGCTGCTCGGCGTCGGGAAAGCCGGACCGATTGGGGCAGTCGAGGGTCGGCGGATTTGAGTGGCGAAAAAGGAACCTCCGAGAGGTTGCACAAGCGCCTCGAAATGGGAGAGGAATCGCTACGGCCTTGCCATTCGCTATTCCCCCAGCACGGCCTTCATGTCGATGGAGAGCCCGAGCGCTTCGATGGCGGCGATGGCGGAGCTCCCTTCGAGCGACAGCCATTCGCCCGCCAAGGCGTGCAAGTGCTGCTTTCTCACCTCGGGATCGGCGATCTCGCCCGCCCAGACCAAAGCCGCGGCCGGGTCCATTTCGAGGATGCTGGCGCTGAAATGGCGCAGGACCGGATCGATCCCGGCTTTCGAAGATCGAGCGTCGAGCCATTCCGAAACGCCCCTGGGATCGACGTCGCTCCACGAGCTCACGATTTCCCCGACGACCCCTTCGTCCACGTGTGTCCCGGCGTGATCGGGCAGCATCCAGTCGAGTGCCGCGCCGGGATCATGGGCCGCCCAGCCCCGGGCGACTCCCTCCCGCGACCATCTCGCCCGCCCCGGATCCTCCTGCGCGTCCGCCCATCGTGCTGCGGCGAGAGGATCGCTGGCCGCCCAGATTTCGCCGATCTCCATGTGGACAGCTTCGGAAGCCGCCTCGTGGCGCAGGGTGGCCGCCCACTGGACCGCAGCGCCAGGATCGTAGGCGGCCCACTGGGTGACCACCGTCCGGATGAGGTCGGTGCCGTGGTCCTCTCCGGCCATGCGCCCGGCGAAGGCGGCGGCTCCCTTTGGATCGACAGCGGCCCAACCGTCGGCGAGACCGTCGATCACCTCCCATTTCAACTCCTCGTCGAACGTTTCGCTCCACGCCGCGGCGGCAACGGGATCTTTCCTGCCCCAAGCCTCCATCACCTCCCAGAGGGAATCGATTCGAACGGTGCCCTCCGTGTTTTCGAGGAACCACGCTCCCGCACCGGCAGGATCGCTTTCCGCCCAGCCGTCGGCGACTTGGTAGAGCGCCTCGCCGAGCTGCTCCCCCTTGAAATGCCCGAGCACCCACTGCGCCGCCAGCACGCCGTCCCGCTCACCCCAGGCGGCGAGCACCGAGGACAGATAGGTCCCGCGATTGTCGTACCCTGGAATCTCCCGCGCAGCACGCACGGCGGCGACCGGATCCCGGACGGCACCGGCCTCTCCGAGGCGCTTCAGCTCCCGCAGGGAGACGCGAGGATCGCGGAGGCGACTGGCCAACTCTTCGGTCGGAAAGGCAATCTCCTCTCGGGCCGCCTCCAGAGTACGGGCGACGAAAGCCGCTTCAGGACCACCTCCGCCCCTCTCTCGGGAAGTTTCCCTCCAGAAGATCTTGGACAGGAGTGCCCCCAGAGCGACCGATGACAGCACCGTCAGCCACCAACGGAGATGCGGACTCATGGACACTCACGGGCTTCCTCCACGGGGAACCTCTGCGTGGAACGCCGGGTGAAGGGGGCCTATCGCTTCGCCTTCACCTTCAGGTTCCGGACCGCCACGGTCGGGAAGGTGTCCGTCCGGTTCCTCTGTGTCGCCGACATCTTGAGTTTGGTCGTCCACTTGCTGCCTTTCTTGGCGAAGGTGCCTCCAACGGCTCCGCCGGTGTAGGCCGGCTGTCCATCGTCCTCGACGCCGGTTCCTTTGACTACTTGATAGGCGATCTTCCTGCCGTTTGGCGACACCTTGGCCTTCTTGCGTTTGCCTTTATAGGTCGCTTTCCCGTTGCCGGGAAGCTGACCGGGGGCGTTGAGCAAAATCTTGGGTTTTTTCGAAGCCGCCGACAGCTTGAATTTTCCTTTGTAGGTGGGTGGAGTCACCGAAAACGGCGGGTTCGCCACAGGATCGGCGGCTCCGGAGAAGGTGGCGATGCCACCTGTGCGTTGGCCCTTGTAGACGCCGGAAGCCTCCCGCAGGATTTTCTGGTCGTTCACTTGAGACAGAGCTTCCTTGGGAGAAAGGGCCAAGGCCAAGAGGAAAGCCGCCCCGAGGAGCGGAGTCAATGAATGGAAACGCATTTTCATGAGCGGCAGGGATGATCGACGATTTCAACTCCGAGCGAGGTCGCGGCGGAACGTCTGTTCGCAAGAAACCGCCCCTCCTTGTTCGCCACTATGTGCAACATTCCGTCCAAATCACAACAAAAAATGATCCAGAGGCCTTTTTGCCTCATCGAAAACGACATGTGAGCGTGGTCGAGGATGGTGCAGAAAAAGGCGACGCCGACACCGTCGCCCACGGCGAAGTCAGTCAGCCCGCCTTCCATGCCACGGTGGGCAAGCTCCTCGGAATTGAGCCCGCCCCCGGCGAGTTGAAAGGGAGGTGGTTGAGAGTTTAGAGCTGGCTTTCGCCCTCGTTCCCCATAGCTTGGGAAGATTTCTCGGATGTCCAGACCGCATTGGTAGGGATTGGACGTAGAATCCAAGGAGAGCACTGCATCCGATCCGACGGACGGCTCGGCGAGCCGTCCCTGCCACTAAGCCCTTCTATATCAAAGGCAATCTCCGATCCTCCTCCGCACCAAGCCTCCCCTTGCTTTTCCCCCGTTCTGCGAAACCTTCGACGCCACTCCCCTATGCGCAGCCTTCTCCGTTCCAAAATCCACTTCGCCACCGTCACCGAGGCGAATGTCGACTATGTCGGGAGCATCACGATCGACCGCGACCTCATCGACGCCGTCGGGCTGTGGGTCGGGGAGAAAGTGCTCGTCGTCAGCGCCACCACCGGCGTGCGGCTCGAGACCTACGTGATCGAAGGCGAGGCTGGCTCAGGCATCATCGGGATCAACGGACCCGCTGCCCATCTCGTCAATGCGGGCGAGACTGTGATCGTGATGGGCTTCGAGCTGACGGATAAGCCGGTGAAGCCGAAGATCGTCCTCTGCGACCGGGAGAACCGCATCGCCGAATACCTCGACGAGCGCGCCGGGATGGCCGTGCCGCACAGGTAACCTTGGTGCGCTCCGCCGCCGTCCCCTGACCGCGTCCCTGGCGGGCGCTTGCCTTTCCCGCGTGCCTCGGCCTATCTTGGCGGCATGACCTCCCGCCGCCGCTTTCTCGCCGCCGCTCCGCTCCTCGCCGGAGGATGGGCCGGCGGACTTCCCGAACTCCACGGCCAGCTCAAGCGCGCCGATGTGGATCCCGAGTTCGTCGTCAGGAACGGGCGCATCCGCCAGTCCATCATGGGGTGGTGCTTCAAGGACCATTTCGACGCGGTCGAGCTGGCCCGCCATTGCAAGGCTATCGGCCTCGTCGCGATGGAGGGCATCCCGGTCGAGGCCTATCCCGAAGTCCGCAAGCTGGGGCTCGAGATCTCGCTCGTCGGATCCCATGGCTTCGCAAAAGGCCCCTGCGATCCGAAATTCCGCGACGAGGTCGTCGCGAAGCTGAAGGAGAGCATCGCCACCGCCGCAGCCGTCGGCTGCAAGAACGTGATCACCTTCACCGGGATGCGCTTCGAGGGCATGGACGAGGAGAAGGCCGCGGCCGGCTGCGTCGAGGTGTGGAAATCCGTCCTCCCCGAGGCGGAGAAGGCGGGGGTCACCCTCGTCCTCGAGCATCTCAACTCGCGCGACGACACCCACCCGATGAAGGGGCATCCCGGCTATTTCGGCGACGACGTCGATTTCTGCGTCGATCTGATCCACCGCGTCGGCTCGCCGAACTTCAAGCTGCTCTTCGACATCTACCACGTTTCGGTGATGAACGGCGACGTGATCCGTCGCATCCGGCAATACAAGGATGTCATCGGCCACTACCACACCGCCGGCAACCCCGGACGCGGCGAGCTCGACGAC
>CAYSZN010000002.1:9875-20608 GCA_964435425.1 uncultured Akkermansia sp.
CTACACCGGCTATGTCGCGCAGGAGTTCATCCCCACCTGGGACGATCCCCTCCTCGCCCTGCGCCAGGCGGCGCAGCTTTGCGATATTTGAGGATCGGACGGACCGGATCTGTTCTTGACCACAGCATCCGCTTCTGGGACAAGAGAGGGTATGGTCCCCCACCCCACCCTCTTCGGTCTCGCCGTCCTCCTCGCCTCGGCTTCGATCCGAGCCGAAACCGTCGAACATGCCGGGACGACCTTCTGGATCCACCGGGTCGATCCGAAGGTGACCAAGATCGAGCTGTTCCTTCCCGACAAGGCCGGCGAACCGAACACCTTCCCGAAGCTGGAGGCCCGGCTCGCCTCGCAGGGACGCCGCCTCGTCTTCGCGATGAACTCGGGCATCTTCGAGGGCAATTTCCTCCCCACCGGGCTGCATGTCTCCGAAGGCAGGACGGTCACGAAACTCAACCTCGACGACTACGTGAAGCGCAGCCCGGACGACCTCACGCCGAACTTCTTCCTGAAGCCGAACGGCGTCTTCTTCCTCCGCGCCGACGGCAGTCCCGCCGTGGTCGAGTCGGGGAAATACGTGACCCTCGGGGAGCGTCCCCTGCTCGCAACCCAGTCGGGACCGCTCCTCGTCGAGGCCGGGCGCATCCATCCGGCCCTGAACGCGGACTCCACGAGCCAGCGCTACCGCAACGGCGTCGGCGTGACGAAGGAGGGCCAGGTCGTCTTCGTCTGCTCCGTCTGCGAACGCGACAAGGGCATGAGCAATCTCTATCGCTTCGCGGAGCTCTTCCGCGACCGTCTCGCCTGTCCCGACGCCCTCTATCTCGACGGCGACATCTCCTACATCCACCTCCGCGGCCTCACCGGCCCGGTCGAGGAGACGAACTGGTTCGCCGGCATCCTCGCCATCACCGAGGCGGCCGAATGACCGGTGCTTACCGCCGTTCCGCCGTCAGCCTTCGGTCCCGATCGTAGATCCATCCGTTCGCGGGGCGCAGGAGCTGTACGAAGAGGATCGTGGTGAGGAGAAACTCGCGCAGCTCGCCCCGCTTGCCCGTGCCCACGGCGATCTCGGTGAGGAGCAGCACGGCGATCCAGACGACGATGTGCCAGGTGCGCGGCAGCGGCACGCCGAGCCGGTCGATGCGGGAGGCCCAGACGGCGCTCTTGCGATGGAGCGTCGGGATGGCGAGCAGGTAGACGAGCAGGACCACGCCGAGCAGCTTGCTGAAGACCAGCTTGTTGATGCTGTGGCCGCCGATGACGAGATTGTGGAGGTTCATCTCGCTCTGCTTGTTCCGTTCGGCGAGCCACTCGGGCGTCTCCACCGAGAAGATCCGCTGTCCCCACGAAATTTCCTCCCCGGCCCCGAAGAGAAAGACCGCGGCGGCCATGGCGGTGACAAAGAGGAAGAGCGGCGTGCGCACGCGGCGGAGCTGCCACGCCCGTCCCAGCATCAGCGCGGCGCTCGCGACGAGGGCGATGACGGTGAGCCACTCGACGAATCCATCCTCGACCACGAAGGTCTCGGCGAAGTAGGTCGGCGCGGCATGGGAGAGGATGGTGCCGGCGACCGCGACGACCGCGGCGAAGACAAGGAGGATTTTTTCGAGAAGGCTCATGGCTCGCCCAGTGAAGCGTCGTCCACCCCTCTCCGCAACCGCCGATGCAGGCCCGCCGCCCAGCGGACGAGAATCGCCACCGAGACGACCACGGCAGGAAAGTCGATGAGGCTATCCCAGAGATTCGCCGACTCGTGGAAGCGCAGCCCGTAGAGAAGGAGACCGAAGGCGATCCCTGCCGCCGCGACGGGAAAACCGCGCCAAAGGTAGAGGCCCGCGAGCAGCAGGGCCGCGCCGGGCAAGGCGAAGCCCCCGAAATCGGCGTTGTAGAAATCGGGGGCTCCGGGCACTCCGAAGGAAGCCGGATAGATCAGCGCCGCTCCGATCACGGCAGGCCAGGCCAGGGCGCGGTCCTCGCCCTCGGAAAGCAGGGATTTCCCCCAGACCGAGCGCAGCAGGAGATGGACGAGGAAGACCCAGCCGAGCGCCGAGGGATCGCCGATGAGCGCTCGGGTGTGGAATGCGGGATTCCATTCCCCCGGCAGCACGGAGAGGATCGCGCCGAGGGCGAAGCCGAGCAGGCCTCCGCGCCGCGAGCCGCCCGAAAGCCGGGCTCCGGCCCAGGCGAGCACGGCCACGAGAAGCAGGATATGGGCGATGTCGGACACCACGGTCATCGCGCCCCTCCTTTCTTCGGCAGCCGGTCCTGGCCGATGCTCCAATGCCGGATCTCGCGACGGTTCCAAGTGTAGAAAAGATGGACAGTGCCCTCACGGTCAGCCATCAGCCAAGGATAGGAGTATTCGATGAACGGGACGTCCCGCTCGTCCTCCTCCCGTTCCTCGGTGTCGATGGCCAGAATCGGCTCCCACGGTCCCTCCGGTCCGGGGGCGCGGAGGAGCACAAGATTCGACCGGGAGACGGGATCGGGATTCGCCGCGAGGAGGAGGTCGCCGTCGGCAAGGCGCAGCGCGCTGAGACCCGAGTCGGGATTCGGAACGTCGATCGGGGCGGGATCGCTCCATCCCGATCCGTCGCTGCGGCTGAGGAAGATTTTCGCCTCCTTCCCCGCCCCCCGCCGGAGGAAGAGGTCCATCGTCCCGTCGTCCGACGTCAGCAGCCAGGGCTGGAGGAGATTCCCCCGCACCGCCGGTCCCTCGCGCCCCAGCACGCACCCGTCGCGTCCGACGCGGAGGAGTTGGGGAAAGCGCTTCACCGTCTCGTGGTAGGCGGGCACCAGCAGCTCTCCCCAGGCCGTCTCGAGCACGGCCCCGCGGACGAGCGTGCCGAGATTGAGCAGGGGCGAGGCGACGAGGCGGTTCGCGGATTCGAGCGTCCTGCCGTCCGGGGAGAAGACGAGGCGGTTCACCGCGCTGCCGCTCCACCCTCCGACCGACACGCTCACGACGAAGAGGGTGACGCGCCCGTCCGGACCGGCATGGGCCACGGGATTGCCGAGCTTGCGGATGTAGCGGCGCATCCAGTGGCCCATGAGCCCGCGGTCGACCACCATCCGGGGCGGGCTCCACTGTCCTGCGGCGAGATCCGCCGACCAGATCGCCACATCCTTCGCCCCCTCGCGCGAGCCGCCGAACCAGAAGGCGCGGATCGTGCCATCGGGCAGCTCCACCGCCGTCGCCGAATGCACGGAGCGCGCGGGCGAGCCCACGGAGATACGATGCGTCGAGGGCTCCGCCGTTGCCGAAGAGGCGGGAGGTGTGTCATGGCGGCGCTCCTCCGTCAAGGGCAGCCCTCGGGGCGACCGGCGCGAGGCGGACTCGATCACCGCCGCACTCCATCCGGCGAGGCAAAGGAACGCGATAGCGAGACGGATCATCGGCTGGCGGGTAGAGCAGCTTGAATGGCGGCGAGGACACTCTCGGGCAGGCCGATCTGCGGCAGCAGGGAGCGCGGTGCCTGCACCAGCACCGGAGCCTTGGCCGCGTCGAGCCACTCCAGCAGCCCGCGGACGCGGCGTTTCTCCATCGCCGTGCATCCGACCGTAGATCGGCCCGGAGCCTGCCAGGCGTGGAGGAAGATCGCGCTTCCCCTCCCCTTCGCGACGGGATCGCGGTTGTGCCCGACGACGATTCCGAAATCGTAGAGACCGTCCCTGCGGTGCATCGTCTCGGCGGAGGCCCAGTCACGGCGCACCGATGGATCGTCGAGCCGGACCCACTGGTTGTAGCGGGCGGATTCCGGATCGTCGACCCAGCGGTCCGCATCGTCGGTGCGGCGGTAGGGAAAGGCCGCGGGCGGGAGCGCCTTCGTCCCGAAACCCGACTCGAGGCGGAAGACACCGGCCGGAGCCCGGTGGTCGCCCTCGTTCTTGATCGGCCCCTCCAGCGCCCCACGATGCAGGCCGAGCCCCACGCCGAGTCCGCGGTGCCCGACGGTGACGGGGATGCTCTCCGAGGCAGCGATCCATGCCTCGCCCTTTCGTTCCAGGCGGATCAACCGTCCTCCCGTGCTCTCCCAGGTCTCGGTGACGACCGCAACGACCTGCGCGCAGGCAGACGGTAGGACGTCTTCTGCGGAGGCAGGGGATGCCAACGCGAAGGCGGCGAGGCAGACAAGGAACGGACGGAACATGGACGAAGGGACGCAGAATGCGGTCGCGGACACGGGAAGTCAATTCCCGGCTGCGAACCGTCCCAGCGAGCCACTGCCGACCTACCCGGCCACCGAGACGAGGGCGGCCACGGCGTGCGCCTCGACGCGGTAGCTCGTCCCCTCGAACACCGGCGCGTCCTCCCACGCGACGATGTCGTCGGGCGAGGGCAGCGCCGTGTCGATCCATCGCTTCCAGACGCCGCCGGGCGTGCAGGGCAGCTCGAAGTCGAGCGCCTCGTGCCAGGCGTTCATCAGATAGTGGAAGCGCATCCGATGCATCCTCAGTTCGACGGTGAAGGCGAGACTGTGCGAACCGTCGCTCCAGTCGGGATGCCCGCAGCGCGTGCCATGCCAGACGATGTCCGCCTCGTGGATCAGTTCGCTGAGGCACTGCCCCTCGCGGCCCAGGTCTCTCCGCTGACGCCGTGCCGCGAGCAGCTTCACGAAACGGTGCAGGTCGCCGTGCGTTTCCAGCAGCCCCCAGTCGAGCCAGCTCGTCTCGTCGTCCTGGCAGTAGGCGTTGTTGTTGCCACCCTGCGTGCGCCGCATCTCGTCGCCCATCAGGATCATGGGAATGCCGAGGGACAGCAGGGTCACGGAGAGAAAGTTCTTCGCCTGCCGGTTACGCAGCGCCTCGACCGCCGAATCGTCGCTAGGCCCCTCGACCCCGCAGTTCCAGCTTCGGTTGTCGTCGCTGCCGTCGAGGTTGTCCTCGCCGTTCTCCCAGTTGCGCTTCTCGCTGTAGGAGACGAGGTCGTTCAAGGTGAAGCCGTCGTGGCAGGTGACGAAGTTCACGCTCTGCTCCGCCTCTCGTTGCTTGTGTCCGTAGATCTCGGGACTGCCGAGGAGCCGGTCGGCGACCCGGCGCACCGATCCCCGCTCGCCCCGGAAGAAGTCGCGCACGTCGTCGCGGAAGCGGCCGTTCCACTCCTTCCAACTGTCTCCGGTGAAGCTGCCCACCTGATAGAGCCCCGCCGCGTCCCAGGCCTCGGCGATCAGCTTCACCCCGGCCAGCGAGGGGTCGGTCTCGATGTCCCAGAGAATGGGCGGATCCGGCAGCACATGGCCAGACTCGTCGCGCGCGAGGACCGAGGCGAGATCGAAGCGGAAGCCGTCCACGTGCATCTCCCCGACCCAGAAGCGCAGGCTGTCGAGGATCAGCCGCCGCACCACCGGGTGGTTGGCCCGCATCGTGTTGCCCGTGCCGCTGTAGTTCGCGTACTGGGACCGGTCGCCCTCGAACAGGTAGTAGGCCGCGTTCTCGATCCCGCGGAACCCGAGGGTGGGACCGCCCGCCCCGCCCTCGGCGGTGTGGTTGTAGACCACGTCGAGGATCACCTCGATCCCGGCGCGGTGCATCGCCTTCACGAGGTCGCGGAACTCGTCCATCGCCCCGAGCGGCGCGGGATCCGAGCTGTAGCCCGGATGCGGGGCGAAGAAGGAGACCGGCGCATAGCCCCAGTAGTTCGTCCGGCCCGGTGGCGCGTCCTGGGCGTCGTAGGCGAAGACCGGCAGCGGCTCCACCGCGGTGATCCCGAGGTCCTTCAGATAGGGAATCTTCCCGATCAGCCCGGCGTAGGTGCCCCGCTTCCCCTCGTCCACCCCCGAGCTGGGATGCATCGTCATGCCCCGGACGTGCGCCTCGTAGATCACGGTGCGCGAAGCGGGGCGGCGCGGCGGTCGATCGTCCTCCCAGTCGTAGGCCATGGGGTCGGCGACGATGCTCTTCATCGCCGGCGCGGCCGCCTCGCCGTAGACCGAGGACGCGGCACGGTCATAGCCTCGGGGAATCGCCACCCCCTTCCCATAGGGATCGAGAAGGGCCTTCGAGGGGTCGAAGCGCATCCCCCGGGACGGGTCGTAGGGCCCGTCCACCCGCCAGGCGTAGAGCTGACCCGCGGCCACGCCGGGGACGAAGGCATGCCAATACTGGTGCGTGCGCTGCGTGGCCGGATCCAGCGCGACGACGCGGCTCGGCCGGAGATCCTCGGGATCGTCGAAGAGCAGCAGGTCCACACCCGTCGCCGACTTCGAATAGATCGAGAAATTCGCGCCCCCGTGCTCGAGGTGCGGCCCCAGCGGATGCGGCAGGCCGGAAGGATGGTGGATTCTCATGCGGCACCTCCATTACACTTCGATCTTTGCCGAAGATCAAGGATCGAAATCCGAAGCCCGAAATCCGAACTGGCCTCCGGCGACCGCTGATTGGCGCTGATCTCCGCTGATTTTTCTTGTGGCTGGAAGCATCAGCGGAGATCAGCGCCAATCAGCGGTCCAGCCACTTCGGATTTCGAGCTTCGGATTTCCCATCTTGGGTTTGCGGCATGGCCCCCGCCGTGTATGATCCCCTTTCCCAACTCATTTCACCCCCATACCCCACGACCATGCCCTTCAAATTCACTGGATTCGCCGACGAAGCTGAAAAGACCCTCGAGGGACAGATCGCCACGCTGAAGGAGGCGGGCTGGAGCGCCATCGAGCTGCGCCTCGTCAACGGAAAGAGCATCTGCGACCAGACCGAGGAGGAGTGGGAGGCGACCCGCGCCCAGCTCGCCGAGAACGGCATCGAAATCGTCGGCTTCGGCGGGCAGATCGGGAACTGGGCGCGTCCCGTGACCTCGGACTTCCAGAAGGACATCGACGAGCTGCTCCGAGTCGCTCCCCGCATGAGGTCGGTCGGCGCGAAGTTCCTCCGCATCATGTCCTGGCCGAACGACAAGGATTCCCCCTGGGAGCGTGACGCCTGGAGGGACGAAGTGACGAGGCGTCTCCGCGAGCTTGCCCCCATTGCCGAGGCGGAAGGTGTCGTCCTCGCCCACGAGAACTGCAGCGGCTACGGCGAGAGTCCGGAAGGCTTCCTCGAGCTCGCCGAGGCGGTGGGCAGCCCCGCCTTCAAGCTGATCATGGACACGGGCAACAACAGCCTGCACGCCAACGACAACGAGGCCACCTGGGACTACTACCAGAAATGCCGTGACGAGATCGTCCACGTCCACATCAAGAGCGCGAAGCCGAATCCCGAAGGCGGCGACTGGATCACCTGCCATGTCGACGAGGATCCCGTGCAGCGCCGCATCATCGAGGATCTGCACCGCACCGGCTACGACGGCTGGCTCTCGATCGAACCCCACATCAAGGCTGCGATCCACGCGGGGCAGGATGTCGACGACAGCGGCGAGGCCCGCCGGGTCTGGGTCGAATACACCCGTCGTCTCGAGAAGCTGGTGGCGGAAGCGACGGCCTCCCTGACCTGACGGGAATCCGACAGCAGCCGCGGCGGAACCCAACGGTTCAAAGGTAGCCCCGAGCGGCCCGCTCGGGGAGCGAACGTCGTTTGGACGCCAGATTTATTCGTGGACCCAAAGGGGCGACATTCCTGTCGCCCGTCTGGTCGGGACGGACTTGCCGGGCGACAGGAATGTCGCCCCTCCTTGGGCTTCCCGCCTCCCGACTAACTCAACTATCCACTCCGCTACTCCGCCTTCCACTTCAGCACCGCGAAGACCGGGCGGTGGTCCGAGGCCATTCCGTCGGGGATCACCCTCGCCTCCTCGACCGTGAAAGGATCGCCGACACGGAAGAAGATGTAGTCGATCCTCGACCTCGGCTCCTGCGAGGGCACCGTGGGCGCGGCGGGTTCGTCGGTGACGTTCGTCCATTTCGAGAGGAGGACGCGCAGGGGCTCCGAATCCGGCGTGGCGTTGATGTCTCCCGCGAGGATGGTCGGCAAAGCATCGCCCTCGGATGCGAGGAGTTCGTTCACCGCCTCGGCCTCGGCGACGCGGTCCTCCTCGACGTTGTGCTGGAAATGCGTGCTGACGAAGCGGAAGGGCCTTCCTCCCGGCCCCTCGACGGTGACGGCGACGAAACCTCGCGGATAGGTGGTGAGCTCGGGCGTCGCTTCGGTGTGGGGCAGCGGATGGATGAGCGTCCCGCGGACGGGCAGCCTGGTGAGGACGGCGTTTCCATAGAGCCCGCCCTCGTAGTGCTGAGTGGGGCCGTAGTGGACGGCGAGCCCGGTCAGCTCTCCGAGCTTCTGCGCCTGATGCACCTTGCCGGAGCGGCGGACGAGGACATCGACCTCCTGGAGGGCGACGAGGTCGGGATCGGTCGCCTTGATGACCTCGGCGAGCCGTTCGAGATCGTAGGCGCCGTCGTTGCCCTGTCCGTAGTGGATATTGTAGCAGAGGATGCGCAGGGTGTCCTCGTCGGCACCGGCGGACGGGAAGGCCAGCACGAGGGTGAGGACGAAGGCGGCGAGAAATGCTTTCATCCCCCATCGTTCTCCGTACCGTGGAAAAACGGAAGGCGAAAGATGGCCGGACCGGGGACGCGATGGCGGAGGCACGGTTCTTCGCGGGGATCCGCCGCGGTTCCACCGGGATTGCCTCCCCTGCCCTCCTTCAATAGTCCGTCAGGCTCCGTGGCGGCATCGCGACGCGGAGGGCATTGAGGACGGCGAGGACATCGATGGCCTCCTGAACGATCGCTCCGGCCACGGGCGGGAGAAGCCCTGCGGCGGCGAACCCCATTCCCACGACGCTGAGGGCCATGCCTCCGACCGCGCTTTGAAGGGCGATGCGGCGCATGCGACGGCTGATGTGGATGAGCTCGTCGAGCTTCCGAAGGGAGCTGTCCATGATGACCGCTCCCGCCGCCTTCGCGGTGACGTCGCTGCTCTGGCCGAAGGCGATGCCCACGGTCGCGGCCATCAGGGCGGGCGCGTCGTTGATCCCGTCGCCGACGTAGAGGGTGCGGCGCTGCGCCGTCTCCTCGCGGACGATGGCCAGCTTCTCCTCGGGGCTCTTGCCCGCATGGACGGTCGCGATCCCCACCTTGGCGGCAAGGTAGTCGGCCTCGGACTGACGGTCTCCCGACAGGATCATGGACCGCTCGATGCCGTGCTTGCCGTCGAGATGGCGGACAAAGGCGGCGCCATCGGGGCGGGGCTCGTCGCGAAAGCGGAAGGTCGCCGCATAGCGTCCGTCGAGGAGGACGACGCACTCCAGTCCGCCCTCGACCGGAGGGAGCAGCCCGGCCTCCTCGGGGCGCAGGGCGGCGAGCGTCTTCCGGTTCGTGACGAGGATCTCATGCCCCTGCACCTTTGCGGTCAGTCCCTGGCCTGGCTTCTCGCTGATCTCGTCGACAGGGTGGAGACCTCCCTCCAGCCTGCGGCCCGCCGCCACGACCGCTTCGGCTAGAGGGTGCTTCGAATACACCTCGATGCTGGCGATGAGCCGGAGCACCTCGTCGGGATCGATGCCCGGAGCCGCGGAATGCCCCGTCAGCTCGGGCCGGCCGTAGGTGAGAGTGCCGGTCTTGTCGAAGATGACGGAGCGGCAGGTGTCGATGGTCTCGAGGATGGAGGGATCGCGCACGACGATGGCCCGCTTCGCGGCGAGCGAGATCGAGCCGATGATAGCCACGGGGATGGCGATGAGCAGCGGACAGGGCGTCGCCACGACGAGCACCGCGAGAAAACGCACCGGATCTCCGCTCGCGAGCCAGGCAGCCAGGGCAACGAGCAGCGCGAGCGGGGTGTACCAGGCTCCGAGCCGGTCGGCGAGACGGCGCATCTTCGGGCGGCTCTCCTCCGAGTCGCGCATCACCTCCATGATCTTCGCGTAGCGGGAATCGACCGCGAGCCTGTCCGCCCGGATCGTGAGAGACGCCTCTCCGTTGAGCGCTCCCGAGATCACCGCGGACCCCGGCGCCTTGGAGACGAGGTAGGGCTCTCCGGTGAGATAGGATTCGTCCATCGTTCCCCGTCCCTCGACGACGGTGCCGTCGACCGGGCAGATCTCGTGCGGCAGCACCTCGAGGAGTTCGCCGACGACCACCTCGTCGAGGGCGATGTCCTCGAAGGAGGTCCCCGATCTCCGGTGCGCCACCGAGGGCATGCGCTTGGCCAGGGCCTTGAGCACCGAGGAGGCGCTGCGCACGGCATAGGCCTCGAGAGCCTCTCCCCCCGAGAGCATGAGGATGACGAGCGTGCCCGCGAGATACTCGCCAAGGAGCGCCGAGACGACGATGGAGAGGCCGGCGAGCAGATCCGAGCCGAACTCGCGACGCATCAGGTTTCCCAGCAGCCCCCACACCAGCGGCAGGCCACCGAGTAGATAGGCGCCCCAGAGCGGTACGTTCGCCGCCGTGTCGCCGAGCCGGAGCCCAAACCGCAGCACCAGATGCACGGCGATCGCGGACAGGGCCATGCCCGCGATATGGAGCTGCCGCCGGTCGGCGGGGATGTCTTCGGCGACGGCAGGCATGGCGACCTGGCAAGCTTCCCATCGGGGGCGGGAAAGGCAAGCCGCCTTCCCGCGGGACCACAGGCTGAATCCGGGGGAAATGGACTTTCCCGGTCAGCCGCCTCCGCTAGGCGGAGCGGATCACTCCGCCTTCTCGGCTGCCTCCGGGGCTTTCTTCTCCTCGGCGGCCGGCTCCTCCTTCTTCTCGCCCTCTGGAGCATCGGCCTCCTCCTCCGCAGCAGGCACGGGAGGCTTGGGCACATCGGGTTTCACGGCATAGGCCTTGAAATCGGCGGGCATGCTCTCCTTGCCG
>CAYSZN010000002.1:20708-38598 GCA_964435425.1 uncultured Akkermansia sp.
CACATCGGGTTTCACGGCATAGGCCTTGAAATCGGCGGGCATGCTCTCCTTGCCGAAGCGGCGGCCGTAGAGATAGGCGATGCTACGCATCTGGTTGAGCGCCGTCGCGTCTCCCCCCGCGACCTTGGGATCCTGTCCCTGCAGCGTCATCGCCGCCCCCATGGCCTGCTTGGCGAGAAGGATGTCGTTGCCGAAGGCCAGGGTGAAGGTGCGGTAGTAGTCGTCGAGAGCCTTGTCCTTCGCCCCTTCCGATTCGTAGGCCTTCCCTCTCAGAAAGGACAGTTGGGAGATCTCGTTCAACGGCAGGCTCCTGAAATTGGGGGATTTGAGCAGCTTCTCGGCTCCGAGGACGGGCTCCTCGTAGCCGGCGAGGACCGACCTCAGTGCGGCGAAGTCGTTCTTCCCGTAGAGCGCCCAGAGCTTCTGGAACTCGAAGGCCCGGTGATAGGCCTCGGGCAGCTTCGTCACGATGGTCGCGGCGGGCGCGGACTCCACGAGCGGAGCGAGGGCCTCGTACTGTCCGGCCCGCTTCAGGCTCTCGATCTGGTAGAAGAGCGCCTCGGTGGCGAAGTTCTTCGGTGCCCCGAGGACGATGGCGTAGTCGCCGGCCACCTTCCCGAAGGCCTCGGCGGCCTCGTCGTAGCGGGCGGCGGAGTAGAGGGCTCGGGGTCTGGAGAGGAGCTCGGTCCGCTCCTCGAAGCGAATCAGCTTGTCGAGGCCCTCGCCGCGGATCCTGGCGTAGGGCACCATCTGCGCCTGTCCCCCTGGCGTGGTCGCGAAAAGGACTCCCTGGTCGTTCGCGTTCTGCACGTAGCCCTGCGGGTTGCCCCCCTCGACGAGGGCGAGGGTGGCGGGGGTCTCGCGGACCTGGGCGACGAGCAGTCCGGGGAGCAAGGCGGCTCCCCAGCAGAGGGTGGTCTGGAGCGTTTTCATCGTGTGGGTTCCCTGCGTACGAAGAACGGTCATTTCCTGGGAGCGATGCCAAGTTCCTGGAGAATGGCCTGCTCCTCCTGCGGGGTGATTCTCAGCGTCGTCTTCATGTCCACGACCTCGCGACGGAGCCGGGCGAGGGCGCCCGAGGGCGCGTGGACCCGCTCGTCCAGCGACTGCCACGAGTAGACATACTTCACCGTGAGCTTGTAGAGGGTCAGCTCGCGCTGGCGCTTCAGGGCGATGGAAAGCGGATCGTCCGTCTTCATTCCCTCGATGTCCTTCAGGCTGTTCGGGATGTAGCGCTCCCACGCCTGGGTGACCCAGTCGTAGTAAGTGGCATAGGTGCCGAGGACCGCGACATAGGCCTGGTTCGCTCCGGCAGGATCGCCGAGCTCGTCGAGGACGACGCCGAGCTTGAAGGTCGCCTCGGCCCGCTTCGCGCGGTCGCGGGCGAAGAGCTCCTTGTTCTTGTTGATGGCGTCGAGGGCGGCGTGGGCGTCCCGCCACTCCTTGTTCCGCATGTGGAGGTCGGCGAGATTGAGATAGGCCTGGGCCTTGAGGGGCTGGCTGTCCTCGCTGCCGTCGGCGATGATGCGCTGGAAGCGGGCGCGGGCCGACTGGACCTTGGCGGGGTCGGCGGCGCGCATCTCGATCTTGCCGAGCTCCATCTCGGCGGGGCCCTTGAAGGACTCGGCCTCGGGAGTGGTCCGGGCGAGCAGCTCCTCGAAGTAGGGCACCCCGAGGAAGGGGTTGTCCGTCCCCGCGAAGTAGAGACCGATCTGCTGGAGCGCGAACTCGGTGAGCTCGCGCTTCTCGAACTGGCGGAGATCCTCGAAGATGGCCGCGATGCGCGACTGGTTCGCCGCCCGCTCGGGGGCATCCTCGGCGAGCTTCTTCTGCTCCCCTTGCAGCACGATGACCTGCTGGATCTTCAGCCAGGTCTGGAAGGCCTGGTCGGCGGGATCCATTCCGGGGAAGTTGGCGAGAGTGGCCACGGTGGCGTCCGCGCCACGGCTGGCGACCGAGGCGTCGCTGTAGGAGCCGAGCATCTCGCGCAGGAGGGTGACGTCCTGCTCCTCGGGCGGACGGGAAGCGAGGGCGAGGATGGCCTTCTCGGCCTGGACCAGCCCCTGCTCGATGCGTCCGGCAGCCTCGAGGGGCGCAAGGGCGAAGATGGCCATCTGCGGCTCGAAACGTGTGCCGGCGTAGTCGGGGAAGAACTGGTCATACTGGGCGAGCCCCTTCTCCGGCTGCTCGTCCTGGAAGTGGATCTCGGCGGATTTCCAGAGGCCCTCGCCGATGGTCTCCTTGTGGAAGTCGGCCCGCGCAGGCTCGGCCGCCAGAGCGGCCTTTCCTCCCTCGACGGCGGCGAGGTAGGCCTCCAGACCCGACTGGCGCAGCGCGGCGGCTTCCTCGGCCTGCTCCTTCGCCAAGCTGCCGGACTGGTTGAGGAGGGCATCGCCCTTCAGGTTCAGGGTGCGCCCGACATGCACCGACTGCGGACGGGCCTCGACGAGCTTGTCCACGTTCGCGACCACCGCCGGGTAGTCCTGGAGGTTGAAGCGGGCGACGACGAGGTCGGCAAGGGCGGAGTCGAGGAAGCGCTCTGACTCGGGGAAGGCCTTGAGGAAGTCCTCGCCCTGCTCCGCCGCATCCCGCATCTTGCCGAGGATGAGGGAATTGCTGGTCCGGTGGAACATGACCGCCTCGCGGTTCGGGCCTTCGGGGTAGGACTTCACGTAGTCGCCGAAGGGCGCCTCGGCCTCGGTGTGCTTGCCCGTGGTATAGAGGGCCAGTGCATAGAGCGCGTCGGCGAGTTCGCGCTCGGGTGCGCCGAGGGGGTGCGTCTCCTGCGCCCCTTTCGCGATGCGGATGACCTCGTCGTAGGAGCCTGCGGTGAAGAGCGACTGCAGCATGAAGATGGAGACGTTCTGCTTCAGCTCGCTGTTTTCCGACGACTCGGACATGAACTTCTCTCCGAAATACTGGGCGGCGGGATAGTCGCCGAGGAGCGTGGAGAGCCGGGACGCCTCGTGGAGGATCTCGCCGCGGGTCGGCTCCGGGATTTGGGGATACTGGGTCGCGAGATGCCAGTAGATGGCGCGCGGGGCGTGGAGGTTTCCGAGCAGCTCGTAGCAGCTCGCCACGAGGCGCAGGATCTCGGCATCGGGATGGAGAGGGGCCTTCTCGCGCTCGGCGAGCTGGTCGAGGAGAGCCTGGTAGTGCGCGGGCACCCCGACGCCGACGGGCTGGCGGGCGATCGCGAGATTCACGTCGTCGCGGATGTCCTTGATCGTGGGCAGGTAGGAGAAGTAGCGAAGCGCCAGCGAGTAGAGCCCCACCCGGGTCGACTCGAAGCCGAGCTTGCGGAGGCGGTCGACGAAGCCGAAGCGAAACTGGTCGATCGGCTCGACGTGGATGTGCGCCTCGTTCCTGTCGAGGAACTCGTGGCCCCGGTCCGAGATGCGGTCGATCTCGGCGTCGTCCCCTGCAGCGGCCTTGGCCTGCTCGGCCCAGGCGAGCCCGAGCTCGAGCACGCCCTGCATGAAGAACTGGGGATTCACCTGCCACGCCTCGCGGTTGTCGAAGAGCTCCTGCACCAGCGCGATGCCCTCGTCCATGCGGCCCAGCTTCATCAGCGAGGTCGCATAGCGCAGCTTGTAGCTGTTGCGGATCTGGACGACCTCCTCCTGCGGAGGGTTCGAGGCGAGATACTCGTCGTAGAGGCGGAGCGCCTCCTCGTGGTTGCCGAGCTGCGCCTCGCAGAACCCGAGCTGGAATTTCGCGAGGTTGGCGCGGGGATTTTCCGACCGGATCTGCGTCTCGACATGCTTCGCGGTCTCCTCCCCGGCAATGCAGCCGGCGAAGGCCTTCTTCGCATCCTCCCACCGCTCCTGGGGCAGCAGGGTCATCCCGTAGTCGAAGAGGATGCCGCCGGCCTGGGCTCCGAAATCCTCGAAGAGCCTCTCCACTCCTTTCGCGGTCTCGAACATGCGGTCGAAGGTGGCCGAGGCCTCGGCGTGCTGTCCGGACACGTTCAGCTCGACGGCCTTCTGGTAGAGGCCTTCGATGCTGTTCTCATCCTCCTCGTCCTGGGCGGACAAGGGTGGAGCCATGGCGACGGCGCACAGCAGGGCGGCCGCGCAGGCACGGGGAAGCAGTCGGTGGAGGGTCTTCATCGTGGCGGAAAGGAATGGTCGGACCGCTCCTGCCCGCAGCGGGCGCGGACCGGTCCGCATTCTCCTCGCTGGGGACTTCGGGAAGCGGGGCCGTATCATGCTTGTCTGTGAATCCGGGCGGCTCGCGGAGGCTAGTCCCCCGAGAATCCGGTGATCGTGACCTTGTTGATGCTGACAGCCGGATGGGCGAGGGCGTTCAAGACATCGATGAAGCGCTGCCCCTTGGCGGCGTCGTCCGCCTCGATGATGACCATGGGATCCGAGCCGGTCAGCTTCGCGCTCTCCACGTAGGTCTTGAGGCGGTCGAGCAGCAGGGGGACCTCCCGCGAGGTGCCGTCGGTGTCGAGCACCTCGTCGTTGAGCTCGACGTGCCCGGCGGGATTCACCTTGACGGTCATCATGTCGATCTCCACCTGTCCAGGTTCGCCCGAGCTGGTGGGCATCGTCATGGCCAGGTCGCCCTCGATGGGCTCCAGAGTCGATGTGACCAGGAAGTAGATGAGGAGGAGGAAGCTCATGTCGATCATCGGCGACATGTCCAGTTCCGGGTCGGGGTGCGGTGCGATCGCTTTTCTCGCCATGGTTGGAAAGGTGGGGGTCAGGGTTCCACTGCGAGGCTGCCGAAGATCACCTCGTTGACACCGGCCGCGCCGGCCGCCTGGACGACGCGCTTGATGACGCGGGTGTCGACCTCCTGGTCGGCGCGAAGGTTGAGGCGGGTGGGAGAGACGCCTTTTCCTTCGTTCTCGGTCCGGGCATGGGCGACGTAGTCCTCGATCGCCTCGGAGGTGGGGAGTTCGATCTGGTCGAGTCCGTAGACGGAGCCGTCGGCGAGGATGTTGACGACGACCCGGCCCGCCACCACCTCCGCGACCCGCGAGTTCTTCGCGATCGGGGCTTTGACCCGCCGGTCGATCTGGATGATGATGAGGTGCGAGGCGACCATGAAGAAGACGAGCAGCAGGAAGGTCAGGTCGATCATCGGCGACATGTCCAGCGGCACGCTCTCCTCCATGTCGGAGTCAGCCCGTTTTTTGGAACTTGCCATACAGTGGGGAAAGTCGGGGGACGGACCTCAGACTTCGGCGATGCCTTCGGGCACCTTGGCGAGGGCCTGATCGGCATTGACCGTGGCCACGGCCGCCTCCAAGCCCTCGATCACGGTCTGCTGGGTCTCGCTGATGAGCTTGTTGTAGCGGTTCTTGAAGGTGTAGTAGATGAGGATCGCCGGGATGGCGACGACGAGGCCGCCCGCCGTGGTGATCAGCGCCAGGGAGATGTTTCCGGCGAGAGCGCTGGGGTCGGAGCCGCCGCTGAGCCCCATCGAGTCGAAGGCGAGCACCATCCCCGCGACCGTGCCGAAGAGGCCCAGCATCGTCGAGCTCTGGGCGATGACCGAGAGGTAGCCGATGAGGATGGACATGTTGAGGGTCTCCTTGGCGACGAAGTCGGCCATGCCGTCCTCCACCTTGGCCCGCCCGAGGGTCTCGGGGTCGGTGGCGTCGACGTGGACGTAGGCGGCCGTGGCCATGCGTCCGAGGAAGGACGGATCCTGCGAGGCGGCATCGATGGTGCTGCGCACCTTCACCTCCGACATGAGGTTCAGAATCTCCTCCTTCAGACGGCGGGGGATGAACTTGGCCCTGCCGAGCTGGAGAAAGAGGAACACCGAAAGCGTGATCATCCAGAGGGAGAGGATGCCGATGGGGAGCATGAAGATCCCGCCACCGATGATCATGTCCATCAGGGTCGTCTCCTTCGGGGCGGCGTCCGCCGCCTCGCTCGCGACGGGATCCTGCGCGCACAGGTCGGGAGCGCAGACGGAGAGGGCGAGGAAGGCACCGAGACCAAGGAGGGGGAACAGCCGGGAGCGGGATAAGAGCATGTTAGAGGACATCAGCGGGTTGATTTTGGGCATTCAGGTTTTGGCAGGGTCCGTTCTTGATGCATTTCGCGAAAAGTGTAAAGGAAAAAAAGATTTCGGCGGAAATACGTACGGAATGGGAGATCTCGCGGGGCACAGGAAAGTCCGTCTTCGGAACACGGATCCTTGGAAAAAGCGCTTCCAGACACCGCAGCCGGCTCCGTCCGGCATCCTCCGGCACTTCACTCCACCCGCTTCGTCCCCGGGCGCACCGCAGGAATGGCGGCGAGGTCGGCGGGCACGGCGTCGGGCTCATGGACGGGAAACTGGATCTCCATGCAGGAGACGACGGGATACTCGCCGACGGTCGCCTTGCCGGAGCGGTTCACGACGACGAAGACGCCCGCGACCACCCCGCCCTGCGACTCGATGAAATCCGTCAGCTCCAGCAGCGTCCCGCCGGTGGTGATGACGTCCTCGACGAGGAGGAGTCGCTCGCCGGGCTGGATCTCGAAGCCGCGCTTCAGCTCGAGCTGGTTCGTCGCGGCGTTGCGCTCGGCGTAGATGGTGCGGGCGTGGATCGCCAGGCCCACCTGCTGCCCCACCGGCACGCCGCCCATGGCGGGGCTGAGGACCACGTCCACGCCGCCGAGGGCCTCGATCCCAGGCACGGCCTGCTCGATCATGCGCTGCAGCTCCCAGGGATGCTGCACCAGCTTCCCCTTCTTCACGTAGTAGGCGGAGTGCTTCCCGCTCGCGAGGATGAAGTGTCCTTCCTCGATGGCTCCGTAGTCCTTGAGCAGGGCGATGGTCTCTTCAGGCGACTTGGGCAATTCGGTTCGCATAGTCTCGTGCTTTTTCGGCAAAGGTCAGGTGCCCGTCGGCGTAGAGGATGCCGCGCGAGACGTTGATGACGGAGGGGGCGGTGCGCTGCGCGCCGCGCAGGGTCTCGAGGTCGCCGCCCTGCGCGCCGAGGCCGGGGATCAGCAGGGGCACGTCGGGCATCCGTGCGAGAATGTCGGGGGAGATGTTGGTCAGTCCGAGGACGAGGCCGGCTCCCCCCTCCCCCGCCGGCGTCGAGGCCGCGCGCACGACCATCTCGCCCACCAGCTCGAAGACGCTGCGCCCGTCCGCGAGGGTGTGCAGCTCCAGATCGGCGGCACCGGGATTCGACGTCACCCCCAGCAGGTAGACTCCCTTCCCGGGGTATTGGAGGAAGGGCTCGACCGAGTCGAAGCCCATGTAGGGACTGAGGGTCACGGCATCGACGTCCCAGTTCCCGAAATAGCCCTTCGCGTAGTGCTCCTGCGTCGTGCCGATGTCGCCCCGCTTCGCGTCGAGGATGACGGGCACGCCGGTCGCCCTCATCCGGGCGACGAGGGATTCGACGAGCTGGTAGCCCGGCACGCCGAGCGCCTCGAAATAGGCGATGTTCGGCTTGAAGGCGGCGGCGAACTCGGCGGTCTCGTCGATGACCCGTTCGCAGAAGTCCCTCAGCCCGTCGACCGAATCGTGGCGGTCGAGGCGCGGATCGATCCCGACGCAGAGCGCGCTGCCGGTGGCGGCGATGCGGAGGCGGAGACGTTCGGCGTAGGTCATGGCGGGAGCGGCGGAGCCGCAGTAAAAAGTAAAAAGTAAAAAGTGAAAGGTAAAAAGTCCAGAGCGTCCCGGTCATGGGTCACGAGGACCTTCCAGCTCTTAATTCCTTTCCTACTCTACTTCTTTGCTTCTCTACTTCTTTGCTCCTACCCTCCTCCTAGCTCCTAGATTCCAGCTCCTAGCTCCTCTCCCATGCGTTTCATCCTCTTTCTCGGCGGCGCGGCCGCGCTCGGCTGGCAGGTGCTCTGGTCCCACCATCTCGGACTGGCGCTCGGAGCCTCGGCGCGGGGCGTCGCCCTGACGGTCGCCACGGCGATGGCGGGCATGACGCTCGGCTCGATCCTCTGCGCCCGCCTCCTGCGGGACCGGCCGCCCTTCCATCCCCTGCTCCTCTACGGGGCGCTCGAGCTGGCCATCGGACTCTGCGCCCTGATCCCCGGCCTCGCGGAGAGCGGGATCATGCAGCTCGACAGCGCTCTCCACCGCCGTTGGCCGCTCGCGGCGACATCCTTCACCCTGCTCGCCCTCGCGACCTCGATCGGACCGGCCTGCCTCGCCATGGGCGCGACGGTGCCGGTGATGGGCCTGATCGCCCGCTCCCTCGATCGTCCGCTTTCGCGGCTCTACGCCTTCAACACGGCGGGCGCGGCAACGGGCGTCCTGCTGGTGGCCTTTGTCCTGATCCCGAGCTTGGGCCTGCGCGGCACGGCGACGGCGCTGGCGGCGACCCACCTCTGTCTCGCCCTCGCCTGCCTCGCGATGGGAAGGCAGAAGGTCTCCGCTGCGGAGGATCCGTCCGGCGAGGCTCCAACGCGGACCCGTCGGGCTCTGGCCCTCGCCTTCCTCTCGGGAGCGGCGGCCTTCATCCTTGAGGTCTCGTGGTTCCGCTCGCTGCGTTCCGCGTGGTTCAGCACCGCCGACAGCCTCGCGGTCATGCTCTTCTGCTTTCTCGTCGCCCTGGCCCTCGGCGCGGCGGCAGCACCAGTCTGGCGGCGGCGGGGATGGACGATCTCGCTGGCCTTTGCGGGAGCCGCTGTGCTGGTGGTTCTCGCGACGTCCTTGCTGGGTCGCTTCGATCTGGTGGACGCCTTTCAGGCAAAGGGAGCCTGGCGGCAGATCAGCCGGGTGCTCGCCGGGCTGGCGGTGATCGGGCCGCCCGTGGCCTTGATCGGGCTTTCGCTCCCGGCCTTGCTCGACGAGGTCCGCCGCCCCCGGGACTGGGCCGCGCTCTACGCGGTCAACACCCTCGGCGCGGTCGTGGGAGCCAACGCCGCCGCCTGGCTCCTCCTCGAATGGATCGGGCCCGCCCCCGCCTCGTGGGTGGCCGGAGCCCTGCTCGCCCTCGGTGCGTGGATCGCCGCCGGACCACGGACCTCCGGCGCCTATGCGATGGCAGGCTTTGCGCTGGCCTTGACGGCGGCAGTCTGGTTCGAACGCGGCGAATGGCGGCGGGTGCCGGGAGCGGGGCGCTCCTTTCCGGGGCGCATCGACCTGATCGAGAGACGGCACGGCCCCGACGCCACGATCTCGGTGATCGGCTACGAGGGAGGACGGGCGCTGTTCATCAACGGCTTCGCCACCACCGCCGAAACCAGCGGGCCGACCGATCCGCGCTTCCGCTACATGGAGTCGATCGGCCGCCTGCCCATGCTCCTGCATCCCGATCCGCAGGATGCGCTGGTGATCTGCTTCGGCACGGGCCAGACCGCCCACGCGGTGCGCGACGAAGGCCCGCAGCGCCTCGACCTCGCCGATCTGAACGCGGCCGTCTTCGAGCTGGGACGGCATTTCGAGTCGAACCACGGGGTACTCGACGATCCCCGAGCGCGGCGGATCGTGATGGACGGACGGGCCTGGCTGCGCCGGACGCCGCAGGACTACGACGTCGTCACCCTCGAACCCATGCCCCCCTTCTTCAGCGGGTCGAATGCGCTGTATTCCACGGAATTCTACCGTCTCGTCCACTCGCGCCTCCGTCCCGGCGGCCTCCTTGCGCAGTGGTTCCCGCTGCACCTGATGACGCCGGAACAGGCCCGGTCCGTCGCCGCGTCCTTCGTCGAGGCCTTTCCCGACGCGATCCTCTGGATGGACCCCGCCAGCATCGGCATCTCCGGATTGCCCGACCAAGGCATCCTCGTGGGACGCAAGCCGGTGGAGGAAGGGTCGCTGGGGAATCTGGGAGAGGAATGGCCCGGCTACGCCCATCCTTCCGAATCGGGCAAACGGAACGTCACGGCCTTCGAAGCGAAAGGACAGCTCGCGCTCGAACCCGAGGAACTGCGCCGTTTCGTAGCAGGCGCGGAACCCGTGACCGACGACAACCAGCTCCTCGAATACGGGTCGTCCCCCTACCGCGAAAGCCGCCGGGTGGCGGAGTCGATCCGGGAGATCCACGCGGCGCTTCGCGCCGTAAACGGTGAAAAGTAAAAGGTAAAAAGTCCAGAATGTGCGCCCCCGTCGGGGCGGATTCGGGATGGCGGCCACGACGGGAGTTGACCGCGTCGTTGGATTCGGCATCGTTGGGCTCGCGGTCGGTTTGCGGTCCCGCCCCACATACAGAGTTCGCAGGGCGGCCAAGTTGACATCTTTCAACAATGTGTTCTTTTGAGTAAAATGGCGGCAGTCCCCCGAAACCCAGTCAACACAGCCCCCACCTGCGTGGAAATTTGCGCCGGTGCGGGCGGGCAAGCGCTAGGCCTGGAGGAGGCGGGCTTCGATGCCCTCGCCCATGTCGAATACGACAACCACGCCTGCGCCACCCTGAAGCTGAACCGTCCCCATTGGAACGTCATTCAAGGGGACGTCAGGGATTTCTCGGCCAAGAAATTCCAAGGGATCGACCTGCTCGCCGGCGGGGTCCCCTGCCCTCCGTTCTCCGTCGCGGGAAAGCAGCTCGGGGCGGGCGACGAGCGCGACCTCTTTCCCGAAGCGATCCGCCTCGTCGGCGAGTGCCTGCCGAAAGCGGTGATGCTGGAGAATGTCCGCGGATTTCTCGACGCGGCCTTCACCGACTACCGCCTCTCGCTGAAACGGCAGCTCCAAAAGCTCGGCTATGTCACGAGCTGGCACCTGCTCAACGCCTCCGACTTCGGAGTGCCCCAATTGCGGCCCCGGATCGTCATCGTGGCGGTGCGGGAGGATTTCGCCTCGCAGTTCCACGCGCCGATCCCCTTGCTCGACGGGTCGCATCCGAAAACGGTGGGCGAGACTCTCGCGGACCTGATGGCGGCGAACGGTTGGGAAGGCGCTTTGGAATGGGCGCAGATGGCGAACGACATCGCGCCCACCTTGGTCGGGGGATCGAAAAAGCACGGAGGGGCCGATCTCGGTCCCACGCGGGCGCGCAAGGCTTGGGAAAGCCTCGGCGTGAACGGCAAGTCCTTGGCCGAAACCGCTCCGCCACCGGGCTACAAGGAGATGCCGCGGCTCACCATCCGGATGGCGGCCCGGATCCAAGGCTTTCCTGACGATTGGCAGTTTGCCGGCGGGAAGACGGCGGCGTATCGACAAATCGGAAACGCCTTCCCTCCTCCGGTTGCCCGCGTCGTCGCGAAAAAAATCATGGAGGCGATCGGAAGGCCGATCCTGAGAGACGCGAGCGCCCAAGCGTCGTGATGGCCCCGGAACGAATTGGGAGACTATAGTCTGTGGACCCGGTTCCATCGATGCGGTTTACTGAATCGTGCCGCCCCCCTCGATCTCCCAACGTTTTGGACTCGTCGTCCGCCGGAGGCGCATGTCTTCGGGAATCACCCAAGAAGCGCTGGCGGAGCGCGCCGGGCTCCACCCCACCTACATCGGGTTGATCGAGAGAGGCAGGCGCAACCCGACCCTCGAAGTCTGCGAGCAACTCGCACAGGCGCTTGACTGCAAGCTCCCGACCCTCGTCGCCGAAGCTTCCAAGCCTGTGACCAAGAACCTGGAGTGATCCATGGACTTTTCCGACGACAAGGAGATCGCCCAAGTGGAGGAATGCCTCCGATCCCTCGACCCCGACGGCGGGAGGATCGCGCGCGTCCTGCGCAACACCATCGACCAGCTCTACGACGGGCAGCATACCGGGCGATACCGCTGGGACCAGTTGTTCAAGACCGAGAAGACCCATTGCGGGACGCTCGTCGAGATCAACCTGCAACGGGAGTTCCGTTTCGCGGACGGGCTGGCGATGGACTTCCGCTTTGGTGACATCGAGGTCGATTGCAAATACTCGCAGCGGATCGGAGGCTGGATGATCCCGCCGGAGGCCCGGAACCAAATCTGCATGGTCGTCTCGGCGCTCGATGCGTCGGCCCCCGTATGGAGCTTCGGACTGGTCCGGGCCACGGACGAGCGCCTGAACACGGGCGGGAACCGGGATGCGAAGGCCACTTTGAACGAAGCGGGACGCTCCGCGATCCGGTGGCTGTGGCGCGACGCCCCCTTGCCCACCAACGTGCTGCTCCAACTGCCCGAACCGACGGTCGAGCGGATCATGTCCCACCCTTCCGGAGCGCGGCGGATCAACGAGCTCTTCCGGCTCGCCCAAGGCCGGATCATCCGCCGCGCCGTGGTCGCCACCATTGCCCAGCAGGACGACTACATGAAGCGGGTGCGGGCCAACGGCGGGGCGAGGAGCGCCTTGAAGAAGGAGGGGATTCTCATCCTCGGGCAATACGACTCCCACGCCCGCATCGCGGCGGCCTTGGGCGTTCCGGTTCCGGGATCCGGCGACTCGGTCTCGGTCCGGGTCGTCCCCGCCTCTTCAGCCGGTGACAGCGTTGCGGAAATCTCGGGTTCTTTCTGGCGGAAAGCGGATGCGGACGAGCCATCGCCCCCCGCTCCCGACCTGCCGAAAGTTTGATCTTTGGCAGGGGAGCCGGGAGGTTGACGGCTCAACAGGGTTAGGCCCCGGACCGGCCAGGGTCAGATCCTCGCCATGATCGCATCCCCCATCTCGGCGGTGCCGACCTTTTTCTGGCCTGCGCCGCCGGTGAAGATGTCGCCGGTGCGGTAGCCATCGTCGATCACGACCTTCACCGCGGCGTCGATGGCATCGGCGGCCTCGTGCTGGCCGAAGGAGAAGCGCAGCATCATCGCGGCGGAGAGGATCTGCGCGATGGGATTGGCGATCCCCTTGCCCGCGATGTCGGGGGCGGTGCCGCCGCTCGGCTCGTAAAGGCCGAAGTAGAGGCCATCACCCTTGCTCTCGCCGAGACTCGCGCTCGACAGCATCCCGAGAGAGCCGGCGATCATGGCCATCTCGTCGCTGAGGATGTCGCCGAAGAGGTTCTCGGCGAGAACGACGTCGAAGTCGCGGGGACGGGCGATGAGTTGCATCGCGGCATTGTCCACGTAGAGGTGGCTGAGCTGGACGGAGGGAAACTCCTTCGCCACCTCCTCGACGGTGCGCCGCCAGAGGAGGCCGTTCTGGAGGACGTTGGCCTTGTCGATGGAGCAGAGCCTGCCGCCGCGCTTCTCCGCCGCCGCGAAGGCGACGCGGGCGATACGCTCGATCTCGCTCTTCTTGTAGACCATCGTGTCGATGGCGACCTCCTCGCCGTCGCGGGTCTCGATGCTCTTGGGCTGGCCGAAGTAGAGGCCGCCGGTCAGTTCGCGCACGCAGAGGACGTCGAAACCGCCGGCGATGCGGTCCTCCTTCACCGGAGAGGCGTGGGTCAGGGCCGGGAAGCAGACCGCGGGACGCAGGTTTGCGAAGAGGCCGAAGTGCTTGCGCAACGGCAGCAGGGCGCCGCGCTCGGGCTGGAGGTCCGGCGGCAGGGTCTCCCACTTCGGACCGCCGACGGAGCCGAAGAGGATGGCGTCGGCCGCCTCGCAGGCTTTGACCGTGTCTTCCGGCAGCGGATGGCCGCAATCGTCGAGGGCCGCCCCGCCGACGAGGCGCTCCTCCATTTCGAACACGATCCCGAAACGCTCGGACACTTTCCCGAGCACCTTGCGGGCTTCGGACATCACTTCGGGGCCGATGCCGTCTCCGGGCAGCACCGCGATCTGGTAGGTTTGGCTCATAGGTGGCGAGACGAAAGGCCGGATCGGGCGGGGCGCAAGGCGGAATTGGGAGCCAAGGGCTGGAATTCAGGAGCTAGAATCGGAAATCCGGGTTCCCAGCTCCTGAATTCCAGTTTCTAATTCCGCCTTGCGCCCCGCCGCCATCGGAAGCATCCTCCTCGCCTTCATCCATCCCGCATGCTTGCCGAACTGTTCTCTCCGGAAACCCGCGACATCGTCCTCGAAGCCCTGCCCGTGATCCTCTCGCTGATCATCATCGAGGGGCTTCTCTCCGTAGACAACGCCCTCGCCATCGCCGCGATGGCCTCGCACCTGCCGGGCAAGCAGAAATACTGGGCGCTGCGCGTCGGCATCCTCGGCGCCTACTTCTTCCGCGGCCTCGCCCTGCTGATGGCGCAGTTCATCATCGAAAACCCATGGCTGAAGCTCCTCGGCGCCGCCTACCTCATCCACCTGATGGCGCACCACTTCGCGAAGCGACACCAGGAGGGGCAGGCCGAGGCCGCCGCCCAGGAGAACGCCAACGTCGAAGCGGCCGCGGCGGTGGGCAAGGTCGCCCAGCGCGGCTTCTGGGCCACGGTCGCCTCGATCGAGCTGATGGACCTCAGCCTCGGCGTCGACAACGTCGTCGCCGCCGTCGCCCTCAGCGACGAGATGTGGGTCGTCTGCACGGGTGTCTTCATCGGCATCCTCGCGCTGCGCTTCGTGGCCGGCCACTGCATCAAGCTGATCGAGAAGTTCCCCGTGCTGGAGCACACCGCCTTCCTCCTCATCGGCTTCGTCGGACTGCTCCTCGTCGCCGAGCTGACCTTCCACTACGACATCAAGACCTACCAGAAGTTCCTCGGCATCCTCGCGATCATCGCCCTGACGATCTGGTTCTCGAAGAGCGCCGCCGTGCGGACCGTGATGAAGCCGGTCAACGCCGCCCTGATGTGGCCGGTGCGGATCTACGACTTCACCCTCGGCGCGGTGATATGGGCGCTGCTCGCCCCCTTCCGCGTCCTCTTCCGCAAGGCCAGCCTGCCCCTGCCCGCGCAGGAGGTCGAGCACGCCGCCGAAATCCTGCACGAGGCGGGAGAGCGCGAGACGAAGGAGAAGTAGCCGTTGGGTGCGGCGAATTTCGACCAAAAGGGTGAATCTGCGGAATCCTCCCGGAGGAGCATTGACTTTCCGGCAGATTGCCGGGAATTTCTCTTCATGACCGCTCGCGAACACGAAGTGATCATCCTGAGTGCTGCCGACAGTCTGCGCGTGGCCAAACTGCTGATCCGCCCGCCCAAGCCGAATGCCGCCCTGAAAAAGGCAGCCGTTCAGCATCGTGGATCAGTCGCCATGCGGCTGGTCTTGCCCATGAAGACAGCGGAGGGCCTCTTTCGCTGAGCCGACACCGCACCAGCCTCTGATTTTGTGCTTTTTGTGCCTTTTCGCGGCCATCTTCCCATATAGCGGACTACCCCGCCGCTTCCGACGATGCGGAGCCATCCAGCCCGGCCGGAGGCTCCCCCTTCCCTTCCTCCGTTGTCCCCTCTTCCTCCACCACGGCTGCCGGCCTTCTCCGGTGGGCGAGCCATTCCTCGCCGAGGCGGAAGGTCACGGCCAGCAGAGTCGGGCCGAGGAAGATCCCGATCAGCCCGAAGGTGAGGCCCCCGCCCAGCACCCCCATGAAGATAAGGATGAAGGGCATCTTGTTGCCTTGGCTGATGATGAGCGGTCGGATGAAGTTGTCGATCATGCTCACCACCAGCATTCCCCACAGGAACATGAAGATTCCCATGCCGGCGGAGACGTTCTGGAAGACCCAGACCGACGCGGGAAGCCAGATCAGGGGCGGCCCCATCGGAATCACGGAGAGGAGGAAGGTGAGCAGCCCGAGAAGGACGGCGGCGGGCACGCCGGCAATGGAGAAGCCCACCCCCGCGAGCAGGCCCTGGGCCATCGCCGTGCCGAGGATGCCGTAGACGACGCCGCGGATCGTGCCTCCGGCGACGTCCCTCAGCAGGTAGTCCCCCCTTTCGCCCGCCAGGCGCGTCGCCACGTCGAGAGCGCGCTCGCCGAGCTTCGCTCCGTCGCGGAAGAAGAAGAAGGAGAGGAAAATGCTGAGGGACAGCTCGAGCACGCCGCTGCCGAGGGTCTTTCCCGCCGTCAGGAGCCATGAGCTGAGCGGATCGACGAACTGCTCCAGCGCGGCGAGGAGCTGCTTGCTGTCGGCGGCGTATTCGTTCCAGATCTCCACGACTTCGATGCCGACCCAGGGGATGCGGGCGACCCACTCCGGAGGAGCGGGCGGCCCCTGCCGGAACCACGCCACCGTCGTGCTGGCGAAGTCCTTCACGTCCCCGGCGAGGGTGAGGACGATCACCACCGAGGGCACGAGCAGCACGGTGGTGATACCCAAGGTCATGAGAAAGGCCGCGAGGCTGCGGCGTCCCCTCACCCACCCGAGAAGACGGCGGTAGGCCGGCCAGCTCGAGAAGGTGAGGATCACCGCCCAGAGCAAGGCCGAGAGGAAGGGCTTCAGCACGAAGAAGCATCCGATGACGACCAGGGCGAGGGCGGCGACGACGAGAAGCTGGTCGGTGCGGATCGGTCGGCCGAGGCCGGGAAAGGAGGGTGTCATGCGCCGAGTGGGGAGAAGCTTGCCGCCACCATCGCCCATGATCCACCGTTCCGCTTCGCGGAATCTGTCGCTTGGGCGGATTTTGTGGGACGGGTCCTCCTGCGAGGTCAGCACGAACGATGAGAGGAATTTTGGATAGCCCCCGGAAGACGCGCACTGTAGCCGCGTCCATCGGGCGCGGAGCGGAGGTCCCTGCGACGTTCGCTCCCCGAGCGGGCCGCTCGGGGCTACCTTCGGGCTCCGTCGCGGTGTGCGGGGAAGACGATCGAGGGCGGAGGGAACCCCTCTTTTCGGCTTCAATCCGCGGAAAACCCGTGTAAGAGAGTAGGCCCACCATGGACGAGTTCTTCGACCCCCGCCTCCCTTCGATCGAGCACCTCCGCGAGCGGGCGAAACGACGCCTGCCGCGCTTCGCCTTCGACTATCTCGACGGCGGCTGCCATGCCGAGGTGAACCTGCGGCGCAACACCGCCGAGATCCGCGACATCCAGGTGGTCCCCCGCTATTTGCAGCCCTTCTCCGGCGCGGACCTGACGACGGAGCTGTTCGGCGAGACCTACGCCGCGCCCTTCGGCGTCGCCCCCATCGGCCTGCAGGGGCTCGTCTGGCCCCGCGCCACCGAGATCCTAGCCCGGGCCGCCGCCGACCACCGCCTGCCCTTCATCCTCAGCACCGTGGCGACCGCCAGCATCGAGACCGTGGCCGAGATCACGGAAGGCCGGGCCTGGTTCCAGCTCTACCACCCGGCCGAGGACCGGCTCCGCGACCAGCTCGTGGACCGCGCCGCCGCGGCCGGTCTGCCCGTGCTCGTCCTCCTCGCGGACACTCCCGTCTTCGGCTACCGCCCCAAGGAGATCCGCAACGGCCTCTCCATCCCGCCGAAGATGACCCTGCGGAACATCCTCCAGATGGCGATGCGCCCGGCCTGGTCCCTACGCCAGCTCGCCGTCGGCGCACCGGAGTTCGCCACGCTGAAGCCCTACATCCCCGACGGCCTCGACATGACCCACCTCGGGCTCTTCATGAACCGGACCTTCTCCGGCCGCCTCAGCCCCGACCGCATCGCCGCGATTCGCGAGCGCTGGAAAGGCAAGCTGATCGTCAAGGGCGTCGTCTCCGAGGAGGATGCCGACGTCGCCGTCTCCCTCGGCGTGGACGGCATCATCGTGTCGAACCACGGCGGACGCCAGCTCGACAACGGGCAGTCCACGATCCGTCCCCTCGCCCGCCTCGCCGAGACCTACGGCGACCGTCTCGCGGTGATGCTCGACAGCGGCGTGCGCTCCGGCCCCGACATCGGGACGGCCCTCGCCTGCGGAGCGAAATTCGCCTTCCTCGGCCGCTCCTTCATGTATGGCGTCGGCGCGCTCGGGGAGCGGGGCGGCGACCACACCATGACCATGCTGAAGCGGCAGCTCCGCCAATGGATGGAGCAGCTCGGCTGCGCGCGCGTCGGAGATCTCCCCCGGCACCTTTGCCGGTGAATTGTCCGACAATCGGCGGACGATTGTCCTGAATACGCTTCTTGATTCTCCGCTTTTTCTTTGCTTTGGTGGCAGCTTACACTTCCGACCATGCTCAAACGAACGATCCTCCTGCTCCTGACAGGGTCTCTCGCGCCAGTGCTCGCACAGGCCCAGACCGTCGATTTCCTGACCCAGGTGAAGCCCCTCATCGAGGGCACTTGCA
>CAYSZN010000003.1:0-25233 GCA_964435425.1 uncultured Akkermansia sp.
CACATCAACCGCTACGGCTCGCACCACACCGACACCATCGTCGCCTCCGACGAGACGGCCGCGGCGAAATTCCAGCTCGAGATCGACAGCGCCTGCGTCTTCTGGAACGTCTCGACCCGCTTCGCCGACGGCGGCGAGTTCGGTTTCGGAGCCGAGATCGGCATCAGCACCGACAAGCTCCACGCCCGCGGCCCCATGGGCCTGGACGAGCTGTGCAGCTACAAATACCTCGTCTCCGGCGACGGGCAGTTGAAGTGAGGGGCGTTGGTTCGGGGTCTCTCAACTCTCAACCACCCACTCTCAACTTCTCAAAACCCCCCGACGCACTGGAAGGTGTAGCCTTTCAGATAGGCGGTCTCGGGCAGGGTCAGGATCACGGGATGGTCGCGCCGCTGCGTGTGGCGGGCCATCAGGCGCAGGGTGCGCTTCGCGTCCACCGAGGCGGCGGCGATCACGTCGGAGAACTCGCGCTCGCTGACGTGGTGGCTGCAGCAGTAGGTCGAGAGGATGCCGTCGGGATTCAGCAGCTTCAGGGCGCGGAGGTGGATCTCCTTGTAGCCGCGGAGGGCATCGCCCACTGCCTTGCGGGATTTCGTGAAGGAGGGCGGGTCGAGGACGACGAGGTCGAACTTCCGCTCCGCCGCCTCGGCCTCCTTCAGGAAGTCGAAGACGTTCGCCTCCTGCGCCTCGACGGCGAGTCCGTTCCGTGCCGCGTTGGCCCGCGTCGCCTCCACTGCCGCCGCACTGATGTCGAGGGCGAGCACCGAGGCCGCTCCGCCGCGCGCCGCGTGCAGGGCGAAGCCGCCCTGGTTGCAGAAGCAGTCCAGCACGTGCCTTCCCGCCGAGAGCGCTCCGACGGCGGCGTAGTTGTCGAGCTGGTCGAGGTAGATGCCCGTCTTCTGCCCCTCCATCAGGTCGATCTCCTGGACCAATCCATCGACCGAGATTTCGACAGGGCCTTGCCAGCTCCCCGCCAGCACGCCGGTGCGCGGCTCGAGTCCCTCGGCCTTGCGGATGGATGAGTCGTTCCGCTCGATCACCGTCACCTCGCCGAAGATCCCGCGCAGGGCCGAGGCGATGAGCTCGCGGCGGCGGTCCATCGCGAGGGTGAGGGTCTGGAGCACAAAATGGTCCCCATAGCGGTCGACCACGACGCCCGGCAGTCCATCGGCCTCGCTCCAGACGAGGCGGTAGACCGGTTCGGGAAAGGCCATCGTCTCGCGGAGGGCGAGGGCGCGGCGGAGCCGCCGATCGAAGAACTCGGCATCGAGGTCCTGCTTCCGCCGCGAGATGCGCCGGGCTACGATCTGCGAGGCCGGATTGTAGATCGCCGTGCCGAGGGGCCGGTCGCGGAAGTCCTTCAGGGAGATCACGTCCCCCGGCTGCGGATCGCCGAAGGCCTTCTGCACCTCGCTGGAATAGACCCAGTCGTGGCCGTGGAAGATGCGGGAGCGGGGTTTGACGACGATGCCTGCCATGGGAGGGCGAGCTTCGGCCAGGGAAGGGACGACGTCAAAATCCGAAACCAGAAATCCGAAATCCGAATGGGCTGGAAAGGAGGGGGACTTTTCAAGTCCCCGTGGACGGAGGCTAGGGAGCTGAGCCGGTCCGGTGGTGGGGACTTGAAAAGTCCCCCTCCTGTCGTGCGGAGTCAGAACCGAACTTCGAGCCGGAAACTTCCCCCGGTTGACGGGCCTGCCGGGCTGATCCAAGTTACCGGCTCGCTTTTGCGGTTCCCCGGCCTCTTCGCCGCCCGGCTGCCGCTCCCTCCACACAGGCTGCGGGCCTTGATGCCGCAAGACGTTTCCCTCCTCCTTTCCCCCTCCGTATGAACGTAGACCGTGCGACGCTCGATTTTCTCAACTCATTCAACAACGACGAAAAGAAGGAGGGCGAACGCCTCCACCGGGAAGGAGCGGTCACGCAGATCTTCGGCAACCACCTCCTTATCCAGGGTCGCGTCGAGGACGAGGGCTGGGCCTGCCGCACCCGCATCCAGCTCCAGGGCAACGAGTGGGCCGGGGAGGCGGACGACAAGAGCGACTCCGGCCGCGCCGCGCTCTACGCCACGATGCTGGAGAAGGTCGCCCGCAAAGGCGAACTCCCCGAGGCGCCGAACGAGATCGGCGAGAAGACCCTCACCGAGGTGATCGAGGAGAAGCTCGGCCGCGGCCTCACCGGCGAGGAGGACGAGTATCTCGGCAAGATCGAGCGGCGCTTCCGTCGCTTCGAGCTGGAGCGCGAGATCTTCGACTCCGACCTCGTCCGGCTCAATCCCCGCTGGCCGGTCGAGTCCTTCGACCCGCTCATCCTCTGGCCGACGCCTCCCAAGGACATCGTCGAGTTCTGGAACTATGTCGCCCACGCCTTCGAGAAGGCGAACTACGGCTACCCCGCCTTCCTCGAGACGATCACCGACCGCGAGTGGACGCACGAGCGCATGGCCTCGTGGGAGCGCCGCCGCGAGGAGAGCGAGTGGCGCTACCAGGTCGAGGTGTTTGAAAAGCGTCCGCCCGAGGAACCTGTCGAGCCCGTCGAGTTCCGCCTCCGCATCAGCACGCGCGAGGCGCGCCTGATGGTGCGTCCGGACGGGGCTGCGGCTTTCGAGCGCATCACCGAGGCCGAGCAGTTCTCCCGTCTCGAAGAGCGCTATTCGAACGGCGGGCTGCGCATGGGCGCGGCCTCCGAGATCCTGTGGAGCAAGTTCATCCACGCGGCGGCCAAGGACGAGGCCAACGACGGAGGTCTCTCCCTCGACCACCTCGAGAACTGCCGCTTCCTCAACCGCCTCTTCCACCAGCGCGAGCTCGAGGGGCTGATCGTGAACCTCGACGAGCAGCCTTTCCGCCTCAGCGCCGAGCCGCTGCGCTGGGCCTGTCGGCCCGATCCGATGGGGTCGGAGGACTACGCGATGCAGCTCGTCACCGGAGAGGGGCACGATGTCTCCCACACGCTCCGCCTTCTCCCCGGCGACGAGGCGCTCTACATGAGCGACGAATGGGTCTTCCGCGGACCGGAGCACTGGGTGCGGGCCGAGACTCTCGTCGATCCCTGCGTCGTCATTCCCCGCAGCGTCATCGAGAGCGAGGCGGGCGTCGCCTTCCTTTCCCGGATCGGGGCCTCGATCCCGGAGAGCCTCGAGGGCAAGATCCGCGAGGAGCCCCTCCACATCGTCTTCAACCTCGGCATCTCCACCGGGGCCACCGCCTCGGCGAACGAGCACATGCTGATGAAGATCAGCGCCGCGAACGCCGACGGCAGCCGCGAGGAAGTGCTCGGCCGCGAGGGCTGGGAAACCGTGAGGCAGCCGAAGGGCGACGGCGACCACATCTTCCGCTACGACCGCTCCGTCCAGCGCCGCGTCACGCGGCTCATCGCCCCGATGCAGCCGACCTTCGACGGCAACCTCGGCTGCTACCGTGCCCGGGTCACGAAGAACTTCCCCGAAAAATACGCCGAGTGGCTCGCCTCCCTGCCCGAGGGCATCGAGATCATCGCCGACGCCGACCTCGCCACTCTCCAGGCCGATCCGGTCGAGGCGCAGGTCTCCTTCGAGATCGTCGACCAGGAGATCGACTGGTTCGATCTGAAGGTCGTCGTCAAGGTCGAGGGCATGGACCTCAGCCCCGAGGAGATCCGCGCCCTCGTCCAGGCCCGCGGCCAGTTCGTCAGGATGGATCGCGGCGGCTGGCTGCGGCTGAAGATGAACCTGAACGAGCAGCAGCAGGAGGCCGTCGCCCGCATCGGGCTCGATCCCTTCGACCTCAGCGGCGAGGTCCACCGGCTCCACGCCCTGCAGCTTTCCGACCCCTCCGCCAAGGAGGTCTTCGACGCGGACACCTGGGAGCGCATCTCCACCCGCGCCCGCAGCCTGCAGCTCCAGGTCCGTCCCGAGATCCCGCCCGGACTCAACGTCAACCTCCGCCCCTACCAGATCGAGGGCTTCCACTTCCTCGCCTATCTCGCGACGAACCGCTTCGGCGGCATCCTCGCCGACGACATGGGTCTCGGGAAGACGATCCAGGCCCTCACCTGGCTGCTCTGGCTGCGCGAGGAGAACGGCGACAAGGCCCTGCCGAGCCTCGTCGTCTGTCCCAAGTCCGTCCTTGACGTGTGGGGCGACGAAGTGAAGAAGGCCGCGCCCTCCATCCGCGTGCAGGTCCTGCGCAACAAGGTGGAGCTCGAGGTCGGGCGCCTCGGCAAGGACATCGACCTCCTCGTCATCAACTACAGCCAGCTCCGCACCTGCGCCGAGGAGCTCAAGAGCGTGGAATGGCTCGGCATCATCCTCGACGAGGGCCAGCAGATCAAGAACCCCGACTCGAAGGCCGCCAAGGCCGCCCGCGCCCTACCCGGCAGCAACCGCCTCGTCCTGACAGGCACCCCGATCGAGAACCGTCTCCTCGACGTCTGGAGCCTGATGGGCTTCGCCATGCCCGGCATCCTCGGCGACCGCAAGTATTTCCGGGAGAACTTCGACAAGCGCAAGGACGGCCATTCCCAGACCCGCCTCACCGCGCGGCTGCGTCCCTTCCTCCTGCGCCGGACCAAGGGCGAGGTCGCCCTCGACCTGCCGCCGAAGATCGAGGAGGACGTCTTCAGCGAGATGGAGGAGACGCAGGCCAAGCTCTACCAGGCCGAGATGGAACGCATCCAGAAGATCCTCCTCGGCATCGAGAGCGACGAGAGCCTCCGCAAGAACAGCTTCGTCATCCTCCAGGGGCTCATGCGCCTGCGGCAGATCTGCTGCCACCCCGGACTCGTCGACCAGAAATACCGCTGGGAGGAGAGCGCCAAGCTCAACGCCCTTTTCTACCTGCTCGACCAGCTCCACGAGGAGGGGCACAAGGTGCTCGTCTTCTCGCAGTTCGTCTCCATGCTCGACATCATCAAGGAGGAGCTCGAGGACCGCGAGCGGCCCTACAGCTACCTCACCGGCCAGACGAAGAACCGGCACGAGGTCATCAGCGACTTCCAGGAATCGAAGGAGGCGAAGACCTTCCTCCTCTCCCTGAAGGCCGGCGGCAGCGGCCTCAACCTCACCTCCGCGAGCTACGTCATCCTCTACGACCCCTGGTGGAACCCGGCTGTGGAGAACCAGGCCATCGACCGCTGCCACCGCATCGGGCAGGAGAGCCGGGTCAACGCCTACCGGCTCCTCATGCGCGACTCCGTCGAGGAGAAGATCCGCGTCCTCCAGCAGCAGAAGAGCGCGATGATGACCGGCGTCCTCGGCGAGGAGGGCTTCACCCGGAATCTCGAGCTCGACGACCTGAAGTTCCTCTTCAGCCAAGGCCAGGCCATCGAACCCGAACCGGCCTTGGCCGGGCGGTGAGAGGGAGTTTCAAGTTCAAGGTTTCAGGTTCAACGTTCCGGGCTGGGGCGCTTCGGATTTCGTGCCGGTAGGGACGCACCGCCGGGGCGTCCGCGCTGGAACTCGAAACCGAACTTACCCCCACTGTAAAATAAGGGTTGAAGACCCGATATCGCCAGATGTGTCAGTTCGGTGGCAGTTTAATTTCCATAAAGTGCCGCCCTAAGCCCTGACGTCCGCCCCACGGAAGGCGAGCGGCGAGCGCGCCCCCATGCCTTCGCTCCTTCCCCCGCGCGAGAAGAGCCAGGACGGAAAAAAGGCGGAGCGGCGTCATGGACGGAAGGAAGCGCCGCATCAAGTTATCCGCGCCCGTTCCCGGTGCGGAACACGGCCTTGATCAGGATGCCGACGGTGATGGCCAGCCCGTGGGTGAGGATTCGCCCCAGCAGCGTTTCGACCTTCGTCTCGCACTGCCAGATGATGTGGATGTAGTTTCCGACGAGGGCCAGGAACGCGGCAAACAAAACCACGACGACTGCGAAAATCGACCAGAACAGCGCTGGCGCAGCCTTGGTCATCTGGTCCTTGAGCGCCTTGCGAATGGTGTAGTTGTCGTTGGCGTCGTCCGTCGCAATCTTGCGGGTCGCATCCTCGTAGGACTTGCCCTCGAAAGAGTCCTCCTCCTTCTTGGCGACGGCGGCTCCCCCTGTCCGGGGCTCGGCATTGATTTGCCCCAAGCCCGTTATCGACTCTTCGTCCGACATCACCGGGTGGCCTTCTTGGCGTAGTGCGTTCGGATCAAGTCGTTCGGGATGTTCGCCCCGAGGTAATGCCTGCCGCCCTTTCCGTGCCAGATGTGATACCAAGGCGTGTCCGACGTGTGAGTCATTGAAGAGAGCTGAATGGCGGTATAGTCCTTGTAGACCTCCCAGATGCGCTCCAGGAAGGGAGCGATCCTCAACTCATTGGAAAATCCCACGTAGCCGGAGACGCCATCCGCCCCGATAGGCGAATTGCCGTAGTCCCGATAGCGTCGATAAAGGCTGGGAATGACAGGTCCGTATTTCCAAGCCTCGACATCTTCGTCGATCAAGGGCTCACCCGTGAGGGCGAGATGCCAGCCGTGCGCGATGTACACGAGCTTGAGCAGCTTCATCGGCGTGATCGGATCGCCGGAATCCGCCGCCTTCTTGATGAAGAAGTTCGCGACTGCTAGCACAGGTTCGGACATCGTTCCTATCATGCGTCGTTATTTACGCCATGTCAAGTGTTCAAAATATCACCAATTCACCCCCGAGCGCCGTCCTCAGCCTCGCCACGCGTCGCCCGTAGGGCGTATGCTTGCCGGACTGATTTCGGATAATCGTCTTCCATCCGGTCACCCCGCATTCCATCCGATTCATCGGCAGAGACGCACCGCCGGGGCGTCCGCATCGGACCGGTGCCCCCGCAGTCTACACCAGACGTCCTACGGTCCCTCGGTGGACGGCCCGGCGAGCCGTCCCTACCGGTTGTCCTACCGGACATCCTTACCGGGTCTCGGACCGGCGTCCCTCCAGCCTCATAATATTTTTTAAAAAATCGTAAAGTTTCATAAAATTTCCGCTTGATGTATAGAAATTATGGAATTAATATTAATTCTAACCACAACCGCTGTTCCGCTTTCTCGCATCCTGAATGGATCCCCAAGCCAAAGCCCAAGCCCACTACATCATGAGCGAGATCTTCGCCGTGGCCGGGGGCAACAAGATCTCCGACATCCAGTTCCGGAGCGGCAACTGGGTCTACTGCCACACGAAGCGCGGGCTCGAGATCATCAGCCGCCTCGGCGAGCTGCCGTCCGACGTGGTCATGAACGTCGTCGAATACCTCTACGGACGGCAGGAGGCCGAATCCGTCGGCTCCGCCGCCAAGCTCTCGAACCAGAAGGATGTGAAGGCCCGCCTTCTCGACGACAAGGTCGCCGACTTCAGCACCGAGGGCTTCCCCCTGTCCGACGGGACCGTCTCCGGCCGCATGCGGGTGCAGGCGCACCTCAGCACCTCCGGCCCCGGCCTCACCTGCCGGATCCTCAGCGACGAGATCGCCGACATGCACACCCTCGGCCTCTCCTCCGACACGATCCGGGCGGTCAGCGAATTCATGAAGCGCCGCCAGGGCTTCGGCCTCGTCACCGGCCAGACCGGATCGGGCAAGTCGACCACCCTCGCCGCCATCCTCGACTGGCTGCGGATGAACTATCCCCGACACATCGTCACCGTCGAGGATCCCATCGAGTACCGCTACTCCCGCTTCATGCCCCAGCCCGACGAGAACGGCCAGCCCGTCCCCTCGCCCGGCTTCTGCACCCAGCAGGAGGTCGGAAAGCACGTCTGCACCTACAAGCAGGGCCTCAAGGACGCCCTCCGCAAGGCCCCCCACGTCATCCTCATCGGGGAGATCCGCGACCGCGAGACCATGGAGATCGCCATCGAGGCCGCCCAGACCGGCCACGTCGTCATCTCCACCCTGCACACCAACGGCGCGGTGAAGACCCTCGGCCGTATCCTGGAGTTCTTCCCGCAGGACCAGCACCGCGCCCTCCTCGGCCGCCTTTCCGAGATCCTCATGTTCATCCTCTCGCAGGGGCTCATTCCCACCGAGAACGGGCGCGTCCTGAACTACGAGTTCCTCCAGAACAACAGCTCCGCCGTGCGCTCCGGTATCGCCTCCTACGACGGGGCTGCGAAATCGCTGGAGGACGCCATCCGCCACAGCGGCAACATCGCCTGGGACAACAATCTCCGGAACCTTCTCAACAGCGGCAAGATCTCCCACGCCGCCTACACCATGAACCGCATGAACGAGGAGGAGGGCGAGGAACTGCTCTTCATCCGCAGCAAGGCGGGCTGACAACCCTTTTCGTCCGGCGTCCTTCGCGAGCCGACGGGAACAACAACAACCATACGATAATAGCAAGATAATGAAACTGAACAACATCAAGAAGCAAGCGGGTCTCACCCTCATCGAAGTCACGCTCGTCATCGCCGTCCTCCTCGGCCTCATCAGCGTGCTCTTCATCGGCGTCACCGCCTATCGTGAAGGCTCGAACCGCGCCAAGTGCATTCTGAACATTACCAATGTCCAGAAGGCGGTCCGCTCCTATCAGAACCTTTTCGAACTCGTCGGCCCCGAAGCGGGCGGCGATGTCAGCGACCTCGCGGAGGGGGACATCATCGGCGACGGCAAGATGATCGCACAAACGCCCACCTGCCCCAGTGCTGGGGAGTATACGTTCGGCACGGCGGTCCCCTCCATCGGCGAAGCCTATCTGACCTGCTCCCTCGCGACTAGCCAACAGCACGTCCCCGCCGACCTCACCGGCTGGTGATCCCCTTCCCGCGATTCCTTGAATCGCGAAAACCATCCGATCCCGGTTCCGGAAGTGCGCTTCCGGAACCGGGACACCCACCGCCCCGCGTTTCCCGAAGCTGGGCCGGCCCCATCCCTCTCCGGCCCGCCTTCGGTGAACGAGGAACTCCCTCCCCGTCCGCACCGCCCTCTGCTCCATTCCTACCATGGACCTCCTCCCCCCCGACGCATCTCCCCTGAAGCTCCATGCCCAGGCCAAGCGACTCCTCAAGTCCACGAGCCGTGCCAAGGAGCCCGACTGGTATCGCCGTGCCCACGAGCTGAACCTGCAATGGCATCTCTGGATCGGGGCGCATTCCGGGATCAGCGCGGTCCATAGCCGATCCCAGCAGCAATGGTGGAATGGCCCCGACCTGCCTCCCCTCTCCTTCGAAAAGGACGAGAACGGCCGGACCAGCCTCACCCAGGGCTCGCGCGACGCCCTTCACGAACTGCTCCGCCAGCTCTTCGCGAGCAAGGAGTTCGGGGCGAAGGCCAAGTCCCTCGGCATCGTCATCCACCTCGCCGACGGGCTGCGCATTCGCAACCTCGCCCCCGACTTCGCCGACGACGGCGATTTCGACAATCTCAACGAGCTGCTAATCTCCGCCCCGGAGATCGCCGTCGGCGACGACTCGCTCGACCCCGCCGAGGGTGCCTGGCGGCTCCTCCCCCTCCTCGGCGTGACCGAGGGCGAGCGGCGCTCCCTCGCCGTCCAGATCCCGGCGAAGCTCCGTCCCATCGCCGAGGAGTTCCGCCGCTACGGCGAGCTGCGCAACCTGCCCGTGGTTGTGGAGACCCGCTGCGCCGCTCTGGAGGCGATCTCGGGCCTGCCCCACCTTCATCCCCAGCTCCAGGCCCAGGGACAGGGCACCACCCTCGTCCTCGCCCAGTACGAGGCCATGACCCTGCTCTATGCCCTGGGCAACCGCGCCGAGCTGCTCCTCGTCCGCCCCCTCTTCCATCGCAGCGGACTCCATCTGACGCCGGGCGAGACCCACGAGGTGCTCGCCCAGACCGCCGCCCTCCTCAACATCAGGGATCCCTTCGTCCTCCTCGCCTCACTCGGCGGACTGCCCGAGACGCAGTTGGAGACGCTCCTCGAATCCTACCACGAACAGTTCCCGAACGCCCGGACGCGCTGCCTCGATGTCCGGCAGACGGAATTCGCCACCGCCGTGCCGGGCGGCTGCCTCGAACTCGCCGCCGCCGTGCAGACGGCCGCCCCGGTACCCGATGAATCCCCCCAGCAGAGGGAGTTCCGCGAGAAGTGGACCTGGCAGGACTTCTACGGCCCCTCCAAGGAGGAGGCGGCGAGGATGCCGACCCGCGGCGACCTGCGCCTGATCCAGATCGGCGGCCTCGCGCAGAAGGTCGCCATCGTGGGCCTTCTCGCCTACGGAGGCTGGATCGGCATGGACTTCATCGGCAAGGCGCGGTCCGAAGCCTGGGCGCTGCCCGCCGACGCCGCCCAGAGCAAGGAGATGGAGGTGATGAAGCTGCAGAAGGAGAAGCGCGAGTGGGAGCACTGGAACAACCTCCTCGCCAAGCGCTCCGAGGGCTGGCTCGCCATGGAGGCGCTGCTGGAGCTCTTCCCCGCCAATGGCGGCATCCTCCTGAAGGACGCCAGCTACCGCACCGAAGTGGTTCCCGGCGAGAAGAAGGAGACCGGCGCCGGCCTGACTCGCACGTGGAGCCTCAGCGGCTTCGCCAATCCCGAAGTGGCCACCACCCTGCCGATCCTCGGCAGCCGCCCCCGCGTCACCGAGCTGCTCAACGGCATCGCCGAGCGGAACCATGCCCCCTACCTCTCCGCGAATACGGCGACGAGGGACCTGAGAGTCACCCTGCAGCAGAAGCAGGGGACCATGTCGCCCTCGAAGGACATCCCCGCCCAGGTGGCGCGCCGCTACCGCACCGCCTTCGATCTCTCCATCAGCCAGAGCCTGACCAGCAAGGACGAGCTGGCGCTGAACACCAATCCCCTCAAGACCCCATGAAGGCCTCGCCCCATCGCCAAGCCATCCTCGTCTTCGGCCTCGTCGTCCCAATCCTGCTTCTCGGGCTCGTCTTCGGCGGCGCCCATTTCGGGCATTCGAAGCTCAAGAGCAGCCACCAAGAGAAGGTGGCGAACCTCGAGAAATACAACACCGCGAAAGCCCAGGCGGTGGAGCTCGACACCTATCTGACCACGAACGGACGCCGGGACCAGGCCACCTACTGGCAATCGAAGCTCAACCAGGATCTCGTCGAATCCTTCAGCGAGAACCTCGACAAGATCCTCGCGAAATACGATTCCGAAGTCCTGCGCCAGACCGAGATGGGACAGGCCCCCGGCGCCGGAGGCTTCGGCTCCAAGACCGAGCATCCCTACTCGAAGATGCAGCTCCGCTTCGAGGGAGGCTTCAAGCCGATGCAGCTCCTCCTCGCCGAGCTGGAGACGGAGATGCCGCAGCTCGTCCTCGAAAGCCTCTCCATGGCTCCCAAGCCCGGCAGCGGCAACGAACGCGGCACCCTCCAGTTCGGCGTCGTCTACCACTGCTGGGAGCTGGCCAAGGACACCCCGGACAAAAAGTCGCCGAAGAAGAAGAAATGAACGTCCTACCCTCTCTCGCCCTCCTCCTTACCCTCCTGGCCGCAGGCAGCGTCTCCGCGCAGGACGAATCCACCCCGGCGGTCCTCTCGGGAGCGCTTCCGCCCAGCATGGCGGCCGGGGCTCCCTCCGCCGCCGAGACGGAGCCGGCCACCCCGGCGTCCCCTGCCCTCGCGGTCGCCGACACGGTCTCCGCCTCCCAGCAGGATGGGCAAGGGAAGGACTCCACCCCTCCCAATCCGAAGGACCAGCCGGACAAGGATCTCGGTTTCCTCCAGCGCTCCCACCTGATCCTCGCCAAGCTGCTCGAGAACCATCGCGAGGTGGATCCCTTCGGCCTGGTCATGGACCCCGCCAACGCCAAGGCCACTCCCCTGCTCGCCGAGCAGTATCAGGACACCGAGGAGCCGCAGGCCCTCAGCGTCTCCGCGCTCCAGAGCGCCCTCCTCACCCTGCCCATCACCGGGGTCTACCCGCAGAAGGGACAGCTCGTGATCGGCGCGAGATCCTTTCCCGTGGGAGGGCAGTTCGGCATGAAGCTCCAGGAGCTGACCATCCGCCTGCGCTTCGAGGGCATCCGTGGCGGCGAGCTCTTCTTCAAGGATCTGGAGACCCAGGAAGTGACCTCCATCCCCTACAACACCCGCCCGGCCGAGTTCGAACCCATCACCCGGAAGGGGAAGGGAGGCCAGCCGCTGGGTTCCGGCATCGTCCCGATGGGCGACCTCTACATCGCCAACTGACTCCGCCTAGAGGGATCCCAGGCCCGACCACGGATGAATACCCATTTCACGAAGGGAGGGCCTTTGACCCGCCGGGGCGGGGAAGTTTCAGGTTCAAGGTTTCAGGTTCAACGTTCCGGGCCGGGGTCCTTCGGATGTCGGATGTCGGATTTCGCACCGGTAGGGACGCACCGCCGGGGCGTCCGCGTTGGACGGACATCCCCGCATCGGGGACTTTCCTGCCTTTCTCCCGCGACGCTCATCAATACCGGTTCGCGGTCCTTCTCTCAAAGCAAGATTTAAAAAAATTTCTCCAATTTTTTGCTTAATCCTTGCTAAATACCGTTTATTACGATATTTATTATTTTTATTACAAGATAATTTCACTTCCCGCATCACCTCCCATGAGATTCAAAGAACTCGCCACCTTGGCCGGAGCCGGCATCCTTTCCCTTGCCGCCGTGATTCTCATCGAGCGGGAGAGGCCATCCAGCGGGGTCGCGGACTTCGAGGACACCTCCAGCCTCCTCGAACCTTCCCTGCCTGTCCCCACGGCCGAGCCGCCGAGCGTCGCCCAGGAAACGCCCGGGACCACCGTCTCCCCCGACTCCGCAGCGGGCGAAGCCCCGTCCCTGGCGGCAGTCTCCGAACCGCTCGAGGCTCCCGACGCCGCCCCGATCCCGACAGAATCCCCTGCCCCCGCCGACACCACGGTGACCGCCCCCGCCTCCGAGGAACCCACCGAGGAAACAGGTGGTGGACTCTCCGCCACCTTCATGAAGGCCGTCGCCTCCGCGACCGACAAGGTGGGCGGAAACGCCACCCCGTCGGAAACCGAAGAGCAGCCCTCCATCATCGAGGAGACGCCCGACGGCTTCTGGCTGAAGTCGGCGAAGCTGAACGACGTCTACCAGCACCTCGCCCAGATCGGCAGCTTCCAGTACTTCCACAACACCGAACTCGAGGGGCCGAACTACGTCGTCACGGGCCAGCTCATGAACGACGATCCCGTGCGCCAGATGGAGGAGCTGGGCCTGATGTACGGCGTCACCATCCACCAGAAGGGCAACACCGTCTACGCGCTGACCTCCACGCAGCTCACCCGGCTGCCGGCCGAGCCCTTCCGCTATCAACTCAAGTACCTCCGCCCCAAGGATATCGACCAGATCAAGCTGATCCTGCAGCCCTTCCTCACGCCCGGCTCGGGCATCATCGAATACGAGTCCAAGACGAACACGCTCATCGTCATGGACAACGCCCGCAGGCTCGACGCCCTCGCCGTCTTCCTCTCGCAGATCGACCAGCCGAAGCAGCAGATCGCCATCGAGACCCGCATCCTGCGCGTCACAAGCGACTCCAGCAACCGCATCGGCGTGGATTGGGAATCAGTGCTGGGCGAGAGAGGCACCTCCATCAGCGCCGCGACGAGCCTGAACGCCCTCTTCAACCTGCCCGATCTGGCCACGGCAGCGAGCTTCATCACCGCCACCGATGACGGCAACAACCTGACTACCTCCAACCACCAAGCCTCAGGTACCTTCCGCACCGCCGGCGACGAGGGCGGCTCGGGCAGCCTCGTCCTCTCGCCTGTGCAACTGACGGCGGTGCTCCGCGCCCTGAACGCCGGCGGCCTCGCCCAACAGGAGTCGAGCCCAACCCTCATCGCCGAGGACAACGAGGAGGGCCTGATCTCCATCATCGACCGGATCCCCATCGTGACCTCGACGGTGACGATCACCGACGGCAGCCAGAACATCACCGACGAGGTCCGCTACAAGATCGACGAGGATGACGCGGTCGGCGACCCCAACACCACGCGGGAGGTCGGCGTCTCCGTCTCGGTCACTCCCACGATCCTGCCAGACAACACCATCCGCATGGCCCTCCGCCCGCGGTCCGCCCAGGTCACCGAATACATCACCGTCGCCTCGGGCAACATCTATCCCCGCGTCAACGAATCGACCGTGACGACCACGGCACGCGTCCCGAACGGCCACTCCCTCCTTATCGGCGGCTTCTACGAGGAGATCCATACGGACAGCTCGAACAAGGTCCCCATCCTCGGCGACATCCCGGCGGTGAACCTGCTCTTCAAGTCGAGCAGCAAGGAGAAGAAGAACACCAGCCTCGTCTTCATCGTCACGCCCAAGCTCTACCGCCCCGAGATCGGCAAGGAGAGCGACATCATGAGCCACGACATCCACGAGAGCCACATTCTGCCCTCGAACCACAACTATCCCGATCCCGACAATCCCGGCAGCAACTACCGTTCGGACTTCCGCACGACGATGAACAACGCATTCAAGCGCAACAAGTCCGACGAGCCCTCGCATCTCCTCCTCCCCGAGCACCCCTACAACCGGCCCGAGTCGCTGCCGACCCACGGGAAGCGCTACGATGAGGAACCCCAGTTCGCCGCGACCGGCGACCGGCCGGAGGTGACGGTGCGCCCCGCTGGCAGGAAGAACAGCGGCCTCCTCGGCAAGATGTTCGGGGGGAACAAGAAGAAGCAGGTCCCATGAGCCACGCGTCCGCCACCGACACCCACGCGTCCGCCACCACTCCGACCTCCTCCCAAGCCGCCCACCACGCGCCCCGGATGGGCGTCGGCCAAGAGACCGGAGCGCCGCCGGCCATCCCGGCGATGGACCTGCTCCGCCGCCAGATGGCGCATTGCGGGGAATACACCTTCCAGGCACTGAACAAGATCGGCAAGCTGAGTCCCGAGGACACCGGCCGCATCACCCAGCAGTATCTGAAATACCTCAACACGGTGGAGAAGGGGCGCCCCTTCATGGACGCGCTCGTCTACCTCTGCGTCGAGGGCTGGAAACGGCCCGAGATCGACGCGCGCGACACTGTCCTGCTCCTCACCAAGTCGCTCGCCTCCTACTCGAAGACGAAGATCAGCCATCTCGCCTTCGCCAACCAGACCGACACCCCCATCGAGTTCTACAATGCCTTTCCCGCCATCTCGGAGATCAGCCGCCTCCTCGGCGCGCCCGTCATCCAGATCAACGAGAAGGACTTCTTCACCGTCACCAGCGTGAACCCCTTCACCGCCTCCGCGGCCGCCCGGCTCATCTCCAACGAGATCCAGCAGGAAACCGGGCGCAAGCCCTTCCACTTCGTGACGACCACGGACCTCAACGCCCTGAAATACCTGCACGGCAGACACTTCGGCGCATGAACCTGAACATCGGATTCCCCCTCAACGAGACGATCACCGACGCGGTGGTGGACCAGTTGATCGCCTACGACCCCGCCCTCGGGGAGCGGTCGCGCGAGGACATCCCGCGAACCTGCACCAACAACCGCATCCTCGCGGCCATCGGCACCATCACGGGGCTGCCCCTCTTCCTCAAGGTCAAGGACTTCGTCGACCGCCCCCTCCTCGAGCAGAGCGATCCGAACCTGCTCAACCGCGGCATGTTCGTGCCGCTCTGCAAGGAGTCCGGCCAGATCTACATCGCCGTCGCCAATCCCTGGGACCCCACCGCCGAGGACAGCGTCTCGCAGCAGTATCCCGACCTGGAGGTGACCAAGGTCCTCGCCCCGGCCGCCGAGATCACCCAGGTGATCGAGAGCATCGCCCGCACCACCGGGCCCACCCAGTCCGAGATCGACGCCATCGAGGTCGACGAGGACTCGGAGGTGATCAACGACTTCAACGTCTCCGAGAAGCACGACGAGCCCCTCGCCCAGCTCGTCGCCAAGATGGTCTCCGACGGGATCAAGAACCGCGCCTCGGACATCCACGTGAAGTGCGAGAAGGACCGCGTCCACTACAGCTACCGCATCGACGGCGACATGGGGGAGAAGTACGAGATCCCGTGGAAGCTGAAGGACCGCGTCGACGCCTTCCTCCTCAACCTGATGGGACTGGCCCCGGAGGAGCGGGCCAAGCGCCCCGGCATCTCCGGCCGCTTCACCGTGAACTACCTGCGCCGCTCCATCGACATGCGCTTCGAGCGGCACCGCACCTACCGCGGCTACCATGTGACGATGCGGATCCTCGACAAGAGCCACTTCGAGGCCAAGCTCGGCGTCGGCTCCCTCGCCTTCGACGCCGCCACGCTCTTCGAGCTGGAGCGCGTCATGGCCATCCCGGCGGGCATCATCGTCATGTCCGGCCCCACCGGATCGGGCAAGTCGACCACGCTCAACGCCATGTTGCGCGAGCTGAACCGGCCCGAGGACAACATCCTCACCCTGGAGAACCCGGTCGAGGACGAGATCCGCGGCGTCATCCACTGCGACATCCGCCCCTCGGAGTTCAAGGCCATGATCGCCTCCTTCATGCGATCGGACCCCGACATCATCCTGATGGGCGAGGTGCGCGACTACGACTCCGCCGAGCTGGCGATCGAGGCGGCCATCACCGGCCACAAGGTGCTGACCACCATCCACACCCCCCGCGCCTCCCAGATCATCGAACGCTTCGAGCAGCTCGGGCTGGAGCGCTGGAAGATCGCCCAGACCCTGAAGGCCGCCTGCGCCCAGCGTCTCATCAAGGTGCTCTGCCCCTACTGCAAGGTCCGCAAGCCGGGCCTGACCGAGCGCGACGTCCGCAAGTACAACCTCGGCGAGGAATGGCGCGAGACGCCCATCTTCCACCGCAGCGTCGAGGGCTGCAACGAATGCGGCGGACGCGGCTACACGGGCCGCGCCGCCATCCTCGAGATCATCCCCATCACCCCGGAATGGTCCGACGCCCTCTCCAAGGGGACCCTCAGCCCCTACGAACTGGAGCTGGCCGTCCGCGAGCAAGGCATCCTGCCCTCCCTGCGCACCAGCGGCCTCAAGCTCGTCCGCGAAGGACGCACCGACCTCGACGCGCTCCGCAAGGCCATCGACATGTCCGTGACCGACTGATCCCCTCCCCCATGAAAGACACCGACTCCGCCCCCGCTTCCGCCGCGCAGGCCGCCCTCGCCGCGCGGATCAAGGAGAAGCAGGCCGCCATGTCCGGACACCATGGGCCCGGAGCCGACGGGGCGAAGAAACCTCTCTTCTCCAAGTCGGAGCGAAACTCGAAATACCCGACCAAGGAGCTCATCAAGCTCTGCCGCGGGATGGCCTCGATGCTGCGCGCGAACATCAACACCGCCGACGCGCTGAAATACTACTCCAACGGCCACCCCTCTCCCTTCGTCCGCACGACGCTGCAGGCCGTCCGCGACCACATCGAGACCGGCCTGCCCGCCTACGCCGCCTTCGCCAAATCGGGCAAGTTCGACGACAAGTTCATCTCCCTCGTCCGCGCCGGGACCGACGCCGGACAGATCGACCAGGCCTTCGAGTCCATCGCGCACCGCCTCAAGAAGGAGGCCGAGTTCAAGTCGAAGATGCGCAAGGCCACGGTGATGCCCTGCTGCATCATCTTCGCCCTCATCATGCTCTTCATCGGCGCGCAACTGCGGATCATCCCCGAGATCGAGAAGATCATCCGCGAAGTCGGACAGGAGCCCGACACCCTCTCGGGCATCCTCTTCAAGATGAGCCACATCACGAAGAAGATCTGGGTCTTCGTCGTCCTCGGACTCCTCGGAGCGGTCGGCTCCTTCCTCTTCGTCCCGAAGGTGAAGGACGCCGTCACCTTCTTCATGATGGCCCGCTGGCGCCTCCTCCGCAAGCTCGTCATGGGCATGCGCCAGCTCCTCTTCCTCGGCACCATGGACATGCTGCACTCCAACGGCATCAACCTCTCCAAGTCCGTCGAGATCTCCGCCGAGTCCCTCAAGGGCACGCCCATGCACGACGAGCTCCTCAACGCGGGGAAGCGCTACATCGAGACCGGCCTGCCCTTCTCCGAGGCGATCCGCAAGTTCACCTCCTGCGACGCCCAGGTCGCCCACCTCATCTCCATCGGGGAGAAATCCTCCTCCCTCGCCCTGCAGCTGAAGCTGCTGACGGACATGTACGAGGAGGACGTCGACCAGATCGTCAACGAATTCGCCCAGATCGTGAACATCATCGTCCTCATGGCCGCCGCCGTCCTCATCACCATGGTCTTCATCGGCGCCTTCCTCCCCATCTTCCTCATGGGACCGAAGATGATGAACAGCGCCATGTGACCCCAACGGGAAGAACCGAGCCGCTGAACACTGAACACTGAAAAACCAGCAAACTTCCCATGCAACAGACCGCCATCGACCGCTGGCTCCGCAAGGAGTTCGTCTACGTCTGCAAGCTCTACTGCAACACGCTCCCCCCCCACCTCCCCGAAGGCATCGCCCTCGAGGAGGCTAGCGAGGACAGCGCGGGGCTCTACCGCTACTGCTTCACCATCCGCAACGACCGCCAGATGAGCGAGATCACCGCCCTCCTCGAGGTGGCGAACATCACCTACACCTCGCGCGTCTCCGAGCGGGGCGGGACGGTGGGCAAGCTCTTCAATGACTCGAACCGGAGTTTCACCTTGCAAGTCGCGTGGATTCTTTTTATATTATCCATAATTACAATAGCATTTTCCGGCCTTCCCGTCCGGCTCTGGGCCTACCTGACCGCCGACGACGACCTCCCGGTGAAGAAGCCCAAAGCGCAAGCCGTCGCACCGGCGAAACCCGGACCGTGACGGACCCACTCCCGCCCCCCTGCGTCCCTTGAACTCCCGCCCCTCCCCCCTTCCCAGTCGCGACTGCCGAGCTTTCTCGCTCGTCGAGATCACCCTCGTGATCGGATTGATGCTGGCCCTTTCCTCCCTGGTCGTCTACTCGGCCTCCTCCATCGGCAACTGGCGCAAGGGACGGGAGGCCGCCGAGAAGCTCCGCTCCGTCTATCTGGCGCAGAAGAGCTTCCTCGCCGACCAGCCGTCGAAGGACCGCACCACCTTCACCGCCGAGGAGCTCATCCCCTATCTCCCCGGCCGCCTTACAGCCATGCCGACGCAGACCGGCAAATCCGGCGAAGCGCTGACCGTCCATTTCCGGGTGATGCCCCCGGTCTTCCGCAACGGCACCACCGCCTACGATCCATCGGGCTCGACGAACGACGGCCTATGGGACGTGGGCTTGCCGTAGCGGAACGCGCGAGCGTTCCGTAAAAAATCCGAAGCTCGAAATCCGAAATCCGAACCGAATCGGGATTTCGCGAAGCGGATTGCCGTAGCGAAGTTCCTGAACTTCTCCCGATCGTCGCTCCAATGGTCATTCGTAGCCAGCCATTCGGATTTCGAGCTTCGGGCTTCGGATTTCAGAAACCCGCGACTTCCTCTCGCACCCATCGCTCGTCGCGCCCGAGCAGCTCGGCCATCCGCTTCGCCACTTTCGGCGCGCAGCGACGGGAGGCCGCCTCGTCGAGGAAGGCGGACCGGGTGCGGCGGGAAAGCACATCGTCGAGGGTCAGGGCCATTTCCTCGCGCACGGCACGGTCCACCTCGCCCATGCAGTAGGGCAGCTCCGGGTCGAGAAGCTCCGAATTCCCCACCTCCGAGGTCTGCCGGAGCGCCAGATCCGCGGTGCGGCAGGGCCGACGCGGCAGGCCCGCCACCTCCACGGCACGGTCCACCGCCTCCTCGCCCATCTGGCGGCAGGTCGTCCACTTGCCCCCCGTCATCGTGACGAGGCCCGACTCGCCCGTGAACAGGCAATGGCTGCGCGAGAGGGAGGCCGTCGTCCCCGACTTCCCCTCGGGAGGACTGGCGAGCGGACGCAAGCCCGCGAAGACTGCACGGATGTCGCCATGCGACGGGGCTTCGTCGAGATAGAGGCCGGCATGGCGGATCAGATAGTCGATCTCCTCCTCCAGTGGCCGGGGATGCAGCGACACCGGCACGTTCTCCGTGTCCGTCGTGCCGAGGAGCACCCGGTTCTTCCACGGGATGAGGAAAAGCACGCGGCCGTCCTCCGTCTTCGGAATCATCACCGCCGTGTCGCCGCCGAGGAAGCGCCGCTCCAAAACGAGATGGATGCCCTGGCTCGGCCGGACCGAGCTGCCGGCCCCGGCCTCGTCCATCCGCCGGATCTCGTCGGCGAAGACTCCCGTGGCATTCACCACGGCACGCGCCCGCAGCCGGAGATCCGTCCCCTCGAACCGGGTCCGCGCCTCGACCCCGACGATCCTGCCCCCCTCCTTCACCAGCCCAACGACCCGGACATGGTTCAGCACCGCCGCCCCCTCCGCGACCGCCGTGCGCGCCATCGCGAGGGCGAGCGCCGCGTCGTCGAACTGGCCATCCCAGTAGAGCGTGCCGCCATGCAGCCCCCGCCGCCGGAGATTCGAAACCCGCTCCGAGACGGCGCCCGCGTCAAGATGACCGGTGCGGCCGATGCCCAGCCCACCCGCGAGCTGGTCGTAGAGAGTCAGGCCCACGCCGTAGAAGAAGCGCTCGTACCAGCGGTAGGCGGGCACCACGAAGGCGAGCGGCTCGACGAGGCCCGGCGCATTTTGGAGGAGCCGTCCCCGCTCGCGCAGCGACTCGCGCACCAGTCCGATCTCGCCGTTGCGGAGATAGCGCACCCCGCCATGGACCAGCTTCGTGCTCTTCGACGAAGTGCCCTCGGCGAAGTCGGCCTGCTCCAGCAGCGCCGTGCGGTAGCCGCGGGCCGCCGCGTCCAGCGCCACCGCCAGCCCCGTCGCTCCACCCCCGATCACGACGATGTCCCAGGTCTCGGACGGATCGGAGAGGCGGTCGAGCTGTTCGGCACGGTTCAATGAGAGCAGTATCGAAAGCAGATCCCGGAAAGTCAACCCGGCACCCCCTACCCTCTCCCGCAATCGCGCCCTTTCCTTTCCAGGAGAATTCCGGTATCCATAGAACTCTATAGAGATCCATACGACTCCATACGCAATGGCCGACAACCATTCCCAACGCGCCTACCGCCACCTCCGGCAGAAGCTCCTCGACGGCTCCGTCCCGCCGGGGTCTCGGCTTTCCTACGGCTCCATCGGCCGGGAGATCGGCGTCAGCGCCACCCCCGTGCGCGAGGCCGTGGGCCAGCTCGCGAGCGAGGGTTTCGTCGAGCTCGTCCCCCAGCTCGGCGCCATCGTCCGCACGCTGACGCGGGAGGAGGCGATCGAGCTCTACGAACTGCGCGAGGCCCTCGAGACCTTCGCGGTGCGGCGGGCCGCGGAGCGCATGGCTCCCCGCCAGCTCGCCGAACTCGACGGGAACCTCCACGCCTCGGCCGAGCTCGTCGAGAAAGTGCGGCGCTCGGGAAAGAAGGCGGCCGCCAAGTCCGTTTCCGCCCCCTTCCACGCCCTCGACCTCGCCTTCCACATGATCCTGCTGGAGACGGCGGGGAACCGGCGCATGCTCAAGGTCGTGGGCGACTCCCACATCCTCACCCGCATCTTCCAGGCCGACCGCCACCCCTTCCGCCTCGACATCCTCGAAACGACCCAAGCCGAGCACGAGTCCATCGCCACCGCCATCCGCAACCGCGACGGGGCCGCCACCGAGGAGGCGATGCGTCTCCACATCCGCAACAGCCTCGACCTCACCCTCGCCGAGTCCGGTCCGGACGCGAAGGAGAGATGGTGGGTGGGTTAGGGTTCCGTCAACCTAGATAGCGCTCAGTGAAGGAACAAACGGACAACGCTCAAAAGTGGCATCGGGATCTTGCCGATGCTGTCGGTAGGGAACACGCGAGCTTTCCAGCGATATACCATTGCTCCAAGCCGGTCGCCTCGCCCGCCGAAGGGCATGGGCTGGAAGCCCATGCTACGGGTTGCGAACCATCGATTCCTGTTCTGTAAAGAAATGGTATTCCAGCCAAACATCTCCGTCGTCGCCCGCATCGGAAAGGGATTTCTAGCCGTCATGCCCGCGCCAGTCACTGGCGAATGGATCGAAGATGAGTTCGCGAATATTTCCGCATTCGGAATCCATCAGGTCATATCTCTCTTGGAACTGGACGAGTCCATATGCTGGGATCTGAAAGACGAGAGCCAGCTATGTGAGAAAAACGGAATGAAGTATCTTTCATATCCGATAGGCGACCGAGGCCTGCCAAGCTCTTTGGGCGACTTCGCGCGATTCACTTTTCGGATTTTCAAAGAGGTCGAGTCCGGGACAAATACGCTTGTCCACTGTCTCGCGGGAATTGGCCGGTCCGGAATCGTTTCCGGCGCGGTGCTTGTCCATTCGGGGCTGGATGCCGAGACCGCATTCGACCAAATCTCACAAGCACGAGGATTGAGAGTCCCCGACACGAAGAAGCAGCGCAATTGGCTCATCCGGCATCAAAGCACGATCAGAATCGAAGCACTGAACACTGAAAACTGAAAACTCCCAAACTTTTCCCCCCATGAAACCCACCCCCACCTCCATCCTCGCCGCCCTTCTCGCCGCGCTGCCCCTGTGCGCTGAGGAGACCGACTGGAAGCTGAAGCAGCTCCCCTACAACCACCCCGGCCTCGTCGTCGATCTCGGGGTCGGCCTCTGGGCCTGGCCCATGCCGGTGGACTACAACGGCGACGGCAAGACCGACCTCCTCGTCAGCTGCCCTGACAAACCCTCCAATGGCGTCTGGTATTTCGAGAACGCGGGGGAACCCGGCGAAAAGATGCCCGTTTTCAAGCCCGGCGTCCGCCTCGGCCCGACCAAGCACAACATGCAGGTCTCCTACGTCAACGGCGAAGCCCGCATCCTCGAACCGGGCCATGAGCACGCGAACTTCCGCGAATCGAAATTCGAGAAACCGCCCCGGATCTATCCCAAAAACAACATCCACGAGAACAACGTCCGCGCCAACATGTGGCGCTACGTCGATTTCAACAGCAACGGCGTCCACGACCTCATCGTCGGCGTGGGCGACTGGACCGATCTCGTCTGGGACCAAGCCTACGACGCCCAAGGGCGCTGGCGCAACGGCCCCTTGCGCGGCTATGTCTACCTCATCGAAAACCACGGCACCGACGCGGAGCCCAAATACTCCGACACCCCCGTCAAGCTGAAGACCGACGACGGCAGCCTCGTCGAGACCTTCGGCTGGCCCTCGCCCAACTTCGCCGACTTCGACGGCGACGGCGACCTAGACCTGCTCTGCGGCGAGTTCCTCGACGGCTTCACCTACTTCGAGAACATCGGCACGCGCACCGAACCCCGCTACGCCGTCGGACGCCGCCTCGACGGATCGGACGGCAAGCCGCTCGTCATGCACGTGCAGATGATCACCCCCACCGCCTTCGACTGGACCGGCGACGGCCACATGGACCTCGTCGTCGGAGACGAGGACGGACGCGTCGCCCTCGTCGAGCACAGCGGCGAAATCCGCGACGGCCTGCCCGTCTTCCACCAGCCCGTCTTCTTCCAGCAGGAGGCCGACACCCTCAAATTCGGTTCCCTCGCCACGCCCTTCGTGGTCGATTGGGACGGCGACGGACTCCAGGACATCCTCTGTGGCAACACCGCCGGCAACATCGCCTTCTTCAAAAATCTCGGCATGGCTGAAAACGGCCTCCCCAAATGGGCCGCGCCCGTCCTCATCGAAACAACCGACGGCGAACCCTTCCGCGTCCTCGCCGGACCGAACGGCTCCGTGCAGGGTCCCTGCGAGGCCAAATGGGGCTACACCAGCCTCTCCGCCGCCGACTGGGACGGCGACGGCAAGCTTGACATCGTCTACAACTCCATCCTCGGCCGCATCGGACTCCTTCGCGGCACCGGCGATCCCCTGCGCGTCGAGCCGACCGTCTTCGACAGCGGACTCAAGGAATATCCGCCGAAGTGGCAATGGTGGCAGACGCCCTCCAGCGACACCCTCACGCAGTGGCGCACCACCCCGCTCGCCATCGACTACGACCAGGACGGCAAGCTCGACCTCGTCGCGATGGACCAGGAAGGCTACCTCGTCCTGCGTCGCGGTGGCGGCAAGGCCGAGCGGATTTTCATCGACGAGGACCACCAGCCCCTCCAGCTCAACGCCAAGTCCGCCGGAGGCAGCGGCCGCGCCCAGCTTGCCAAGGTCGATTGGGACGGCGACGGACGCCTCGACCTGCTCGTCAATTCGCAGAACGCCGTCTGGTACCGCAACGTCGCCGACCACGAGGGCAAGGTCGTGCTGAAGAAGATCGGCAACGTCACCGAGCGCGACGTCTCCGGCCACAACACCTGCCCCACCGTGGCCGATTTCGACGGCGACGGCGTGCCCGAACTCGTCCTCGGAGCCGAGGATGGACGCATCTACTACCTCCGCCGCGACGACGGCATCGCCTACTCCGACGAAGACCTGAAACCCCGAGAACCCGCCAAGATGAAAGAGCCCCGTTTCCCCGGATTCGTGAAGGAAGAATTCATCTACAACGAGGCCCCCTTCCCGCAATGCCACGCCTCCACCATCGCCGAGACCGACCGCGGCCTCGTCGCCGCCTGGTTCGGCGGGACCGCGGAGAAAAACCCCGACGTGGGCATCTGGTCCAGCTACCACGACGGCGCCGGATGGAGCCGCCCCGTCGAATGGGCCAACGGCATCCAGCACGGGGGCAATCGTCATCCCACCTGGAACCCCGTCCTCTGGCAGGCTCCCGGCGACGGGCCGACCTACCTTTTCTTCAAAGTCGGACCCGATCCGCAGACTTGGTGGGGCGAGGTCATGGTCAGCTACGACCGGGGCCGCTCCTTCCGTAATCGCCGCCGCCTCCCCGAGGGCATCGACGGCCCCGTGCGCGGCAAGGCGATCCAGCTCGCCGACGGCAGCCTCCTCTGCCCCTCCTCCACCGAGCACGACAACGACTGGCGCTTCCACTTCGAGATCCTGACCAACCTCGACCGCCCCGAGCTCGGCACCTCGTGGCAGCGCTTCGAACCCGAGACCCAACCCTATCAAGTCATCCAACCGACCGTGCTGACCCTCGCCGACGGCAGCCTGCGCACCCTCTACCGCTCGAAGAACGAAAAGATCATCGCGAACCGCTCCACCGACGGCGGACGCACTTGGAGCGAACTGGAGGAGACGAACCTGCCCAACAACAACTCCGGCGTCGAGGCCCTGACCCTCGCCGATGGGCGGCACCTGCTCCTCTACAACCACCTCGGCGGCGAGAAAAAGGAAGGCTGGGGCAAGCGCAACGTCCTCAACCTCGCCGTAAGCCAGGACGGCATCACCTGGGAAGCCGTCGCCTTCATCGAGAAGGAGGAGAAGGGCGAATTCTCCTACCCCGCCATGATCCAAGCCCGCAGCGGCCTCGTCCACATGACCTACACGTGGAACCGGACGAAGATCAAGCACGTCGTCGTCGATCCGGAGAAGCTGGAGGCGCAGCCGATCGCG
>CAYSZN010000004.1:0-1882 GCA_964435425.1 uncultured Akkermansia sp.
GCGGAAAGCGCGGGGGTGACCGGTAGGTCGGGGCGGTGTCCGAGGAGTATTTAACCCTGCTTCGCTAAATTTGGATTTGGACCACGAATGGCACGAATCACACGGATAGAGATCGAGAACATTCGTGTGATTCGTGCCATTCGTGGTCCAAATCCCACCCTAACAATGTAGGATTATATCACCACCCCGCCAAGGCCAGCGCCGCGAAGGCGACGAACAGGACCACGGCGACGACCCACCAGAACCGCTCCTTCGGCGTCATGCGGGCGAACCAGTTCACCTTGCGCCCGTCGGCTCCGAATTCGCGGCGGACGAAGTCGTCGTAGTCGAAATCGTCCTCGCCGAGATCGAGGCCGTCGTAGGTCTCGGACGCGATCCAGCCGCTTCCATCCCGCTGCGCTCCGCAGACGCAGGAGCGTGCGTTCGGCGAGATCGACGCACCGCAGGAGGGACAGCGGAAATCGGTCGAGGCCCGTTTCATTCCTGCCAAGGTAGGCGAGCCCCGCCGGTTTGGCGAGTGGGAAGCGCGGAGACGGATTCCTTCTCAGATTCCGGCTTTCACGATCTCGGCGAAGCTGGTCGGATCGAGGCTGGCGCCGCCGACGAGGAAACCGTCGATGTCGGGCTGGGCGATCAGCTCGCCCGCATTGCCCGGCTTCACGCTGCCGCCGTACTGGATGCGGACGGCCTCGGCCACGTCGCGGCCGAAGAGGCGCTCGAGCACGCTGCGGACGTAGGCCTGGGTCTCCTGCGCCTGCTCCGGCGTGGCGGTGCGGCCCGTGCCGATGGCCCAGACGGGCTCGTAGGCGATGACGATGCCCGGCATCTGCGAGGCCTCGATGCCCGCGAGGCTGCCCTCGAGCTGCTGGGAAAGCACGAATTCGAGCTGCCCTCCGTCGCGCTCCTCAAGCGATTCGCCGATGCAGAGGATGGGGACGAAGCCGGCGGCGAGGGCGGCGAGGACCTTCTGGTTGATTACTGCGTCGTCCTCGTCATAGAGCGAGCGGCGCTCGCTGTGGCCGAGGATGACGTATTGGCAGCCGATTTCCTTGAGCATGGCCGCGCTCGTCTCTCCTGTGAAGGCGCCGGAGGCCTCGTGCGACATGTTCTGCGCGGAAAGCCCGACGGCGGACTGGCTGGCGAGGAGCTCGGCCGCCTTCGCCAGCGAGACGAAGGGCGGAGCCACGACGATCTCGACCGGAGTCGGCTCGGCGAAGGACTTCAGGAAGGGATCGAGGAAGGCCGCCGTTTCCGACGGCGTCATGTTCATCTTCCAGTTGGCGGCGATGATGGATTTTCTGCTCATAGAATGGGTCACGGGTCAGGATTCACGGGTGGGACGTGTTCATTTCTCGTCGAGGACGGCGATGCCGGGGAGTTCCTTGCCTTCGAGCAGCTCGAGGGAGGCACCGCCGCCGGTGGACATGTGGTCCATCGACTCGCCGAAGCCGAACTGGTTCGCGGCGGTGACGGAGTCGCCTCCGCCCACGATCTTCACGGCCTTCGCATTTTCGGCGATGGCCTTGCCGACGGCCTTCGTTCCGATGTCGAAGCCGCGCTTCTCGAAGACGCCCATGGGGCCGTTCCAGACGACGGTGCCGGCCTCGGCGATCTTCTTGGAGAACTCCTCGATGGCCTGGTCGCCGATGTCGATGCCCTCGCGTCCGTCGGGGATGGCCCCGCCTTCGCCCCAGGGAGCGGTCACTTCGGTGGGCGCGTCGTCGCGGAACTCGGCGGTATGGCGCGTGTCGGCGGGGAGGAGGAACTCGATGCCGCTCTTTTCCGCCTTGTCGAGGATCTGGAGGGCGAGGTCGGTCTTGTCGGGCTCGGCGAGACTGTTGCCGATCTGGTGGCCTTGGGCGAGGCGGAAGGTGTTGGCCAT
>CAYSZN010000004.1:1982-24822 GCA_964435425.1 uncultured Akkermansia sp.
CCCTTGGGACGGCCGAGGTGGGACATGAGGATCACTTTCGCCCCCGCCTTGGCGAGGTGCTCGATAGAGGGCAGGGCCGCGCGGATGCGGGTGTCGTCGGTGATCTGGAGGGAATCGTCGAGCGGCACGTTGAAATCGACGCGCACGAGGACGCGTTTGCCGGCGGGCTGGAGATCGCGGAGGGAGAGCTTGGCCATGTAATCAGAGTAAAAGGTGAAAAGTAAAAGGTAAAAGGTCGGAGAGCGGAAACAGGGAGTCTGGACAGAAAAAGCGCCCGCCAACCGGGCGGTCGGGGGGCGCTTCCTGGGGTGGAATGGATCAACGCAACGGCGGCGGGATCAGAGTCCCTGGCCGACGAGCTCCATGGCGTCGACGGCGCGGTTGGAGTAGCCCCACTCGTTGTCGTACCAGCCGACCACCTTGACGAAGTTGCCCTGCGCCATGGTGAGCTTGCCGTCGAGGATGCAGGAGTGCGGGTCGCCGACGATGTCCTTGAGCACGATGGGGTCCTCGGTGTAGTGGAAGATGCCTTTGAGCGGACCTTCGGCGGCGGCTTTGTAGGCGGCGTTGATGTCGGCGGCGGTCACTTCCTTGGAGAGGATCGCGCTGAAATCGGTGACCGAACCGGTCGGCGTGGGGACACGGAAGGCACCGCCCTGGAGCTTGCCGTTCAGTTCGGGGATGACGAGGCCGATGGCCGAGGCCGCTCCGGTGCTGGAGGGCACGATGTTCTCGGCGGCGGAGCGGGCGCGGCGCAGATCGCTGTGCGGCGCGTCGAGGAGGCGCTGGTCGCCGGTGTAGGAGTGGATCGTGCTCATGAAGCCCTTCTCGACCCCGAAGGAGTCGTTGAGGACCTTCGCCATCGGCGCGAGGCAGTTGGTCGTGCAGGAGGCGTTCGAGATGATGTGGTGCTTCTCGGCGTCGTAGAGGCCGGAGTTGATCCCGATGCAGAAGGTGAGGTCGGGATCCTTCGCCGGGGCGGAGATGATGACCTTCTTCGCGCCCGCCTCGAGGTGTTTGCCGGCACCGGCTCGGTCTACGAAGAAACCAGTCGATTCAAGGACGACGGAGACGCCCTTGCCGGTCCAGTCGAGGTTCGCGGGGTCGCGCTCGGCGGTCGCGAGGATGCGGTGGCCGTTCACGGTGATGGACTCGTCGTCATACTCGACCGTGCCGTGGTAGCGCCCGGCGGTGGAGTCGTACTTCAGCAGGTGGGCGAGGGTCTTGTTGTCGGTGAGGTCGTTGATCGCGACGACTTTCTTGAGCTGTTCGTCGGACATGGCGCGCAGGACCATGCGTCCGATGCGTCCGAAGCCGTTGATTCCGTAGGAGGCCATAGATGTGGGATTAGCGTGTTTCTGTGGGAGAGATGGGACACGCCTTGGGAGCGGCCCCGGAGGTCGAATGTCCCGCGGTTAGAAGCGGGGGGCTACACTAGAGGGGATTCCAGACCCGTCAAAGAAAAAGCCCGTTACCTTCCCACCGGTGGAGGACTGCTCCCGCAAGCTTCGTTCCAATGAGGCTGCCTTTCCCGCGTCCTCAGCGTTTTTCCCGTCAGCGGGCTTTCCCGGAGGGGAATTTTTGAACATTTCCCGATCCGGCAAGGTCTGTGTCGCCGAATACACCAAGCGAGTCCAGCACAGGGGACTCGCCCCGAAACACAACCCTCCTCCTCGAAGCTCGAACGACCTGGTCGAAGTTGAATTCCAAGAATTATCTTATTTTTAACTTTTCATAAAAATAAGCTTGCGGTAAAAACCGTAAATTTTATACTGAGTCCGTATAGTCTGAATCGCCATGAAAAAATTAATCGTCGTCGTCAATGATTTGGAGCGCTCAGGCAAGTCCGCCCTCGCGCGCGTCCTCTCCCACCATCTCAAGTCCGAAGAGGTGAAGCACCTCCTCGTGACCTCGAACGAGATGGACATGACCGACTCCTTCCCCGGCGAGTTCTGGGACTTGGAGGATCAGTTCGAAGTGTCGCAGCTCATCGCCGCGGTCGATCGCCACGATGCGGTGATTCTGGACGTCCACACCGGAGCGGCCCGGAACTGGGGCGACTTCTTCGAGTCCGAGGATCTCGAGAACCTGCTCGCCGAGATCGACGCCGAGATGACCTTGGTCATCCCCGACACCCGCAACGAGCGGTGCAACGAGGAGATCTGCGACCTCGCCGAGATCTTCGCCGACCAGGCGGACTACGTCATCGCCCACCTCCCCGGCGACAAGCGTGGCGAGATCAAGTGGAAGGGCAGCCCGGCCGAGAAGGCGATCCGCTACCTCGGCGCGAGTCAGGTCGAGATGCCGGGCCTCTCCGACGAGCTCCGGATGGCGCTCGAGAACGCCGGCATCGACCTGCCCGAGGCGCTCAACCAGCCCTCCGCGCTTCCCCGCTTCGCCGAGGTGCAAGTGAGCCAATGGCTCGAGCGTGCCTCGACCTGCCTCGCGGCTGGAAACGCGCAGCTCATTCCCGATGCCTCGGGCAGTGTCGCGCTCGACTACTGAGCGCAGCTCCGGCACGCACGGGCACCGCAAACGAGAAGGGCTCCCGGCGACGGGGGCCTTTTTTGTGGCAGGCGGCCATTCGCGAAGAGGCCGGAGGCAGGCTATGATGGGAGAAATGCGCTCTCAACATCTGCCTTCGTCCCCGCGCTGCCGGGCTGCGCTCTTTGGCGGATCCTTCGATCCGGTCCATCGCGGGCATCTCGCCATGGCCGTGGCGGCGCGGGAAGCGGCGGATCTGGAACGCGTCGTCTTCGTGCCCGCCGCAGTGTCGCCTTTCAAATTCGGCACGGTCGCGACGGGGGGGCAGCGCCGGGAGATGCTGGAGATTGCCTTGGCGGAGTCTGGGGTGGATTGGGCCGTGATTTCCGATTTCGAGCTGAACCGTCCCGCCCCGAGCTACTCCTGGGAGACCGCGCGCCACGTTTCGGAAGCCTGTCCCGGAACCGAATGGCATTGGATTCTCGGGACGGACCAGTGGGAGCAGATCGATCGCTGGGCCGAGCCGGAGCGCCTCCGCCAGTCGCTCCATTTCCTCGTCTTCACGCGGCAAGGCCAGGCCGTGCGCGAGCGTCCGGGGTGGCGGCATACCGCCGTGGCCTTCGAGCATCCGGCTTCGTCCTCCGCCATCCGCACCGGCTTCGCCGAGCACTGTGACTGGCTCACGCCGGGGGTGGCGGCATACTGCGAGGCCCGGGGGATCTATGGGGGTGAAACCCGAAGCTCGAAACCCGAAACCGACCACTGATCCTCACATGATGTTTCCAAACCCAAAAAGATCAGCGAAGATCAGCGGTCGCCGGAGGCCACATTCGGATTTCGAGCTTCGGGTTTCGGATTTTCCCGTCCGTCCGTAAGGACGGGAGCGGCATCTCGTCCCATTCCATAGACATTCCCATGAAAGCCATTCACCTCGATTCCTCCAATTTCGACTCCACCCTCGCCGGAACCACCCTGCCGGTCCTCGTCGATTTCCACGCCGAATGGTGCGGTCCGTGCAAGATGCTCGGCCCCATCGTCGAGCAGGTCGCCGAGGCCAAGGCGGGCGAGGCGGTCGTGGCGAAGGTCGACATCGACGCGGCCCGCGACATCGCCGCCCGCTACCGCATCACCTCGGTGCCGACCCTGATCGTCTTCAAGGACGGCCAGCCCGTCGTCGGCACGCGCGGTGTCCAGACGAAGGCGGCGATCGAGTCCATGATCGCCGAGGCGGCCGCGAAGGGCGAGGCCTGACCTGCCGCCGCCACCCGAACGGGCAGCCCGAGCCTACGCGAAGGCGTCATTTGGCGGTCACTGAAAGGGAGGCGCTCCTGTGCGAAGCTGAAGGGCGACTCTCCCATGATCCGATTCCGTCCCTGCGCCTCCGTCCTCCTCGCCTTCGCCGCGTCCTGGCCATCTGCGGCCCGGGCCGACGAGAAGGCCTATGCGGCGATCGAGCCCCTTCTCGTGAACCATTGCTACGACTGCCATGGCGATGGGATGGACAAGGGGGACTTCGCGATGGACGACTTCGACAGCGTCGCGGACCACCTGAAGGACTTCGACGTCTGGTACGAGATCTGGAAGAATGTCAGGAGCAACCTGATGCCGCCCGCGGACAAGCCGCAGCTCAAGAGCGAGGAGAAGGCGGCGCTCCTCTCCTTCATCGAGTCGTCCGTCTTCAAGATCGACCGGGCCAATCCCGATCCGGGACGCGTCACGATCCGCCGCCTCAACCGGGAGGAGTACCGGCACTCGGTCAAGGATCTCCTGAAATACGACCTGAAGGTCGAGGACATCCTGCCTGCCGACGACACCGGCTATGGATTCGACACCATCGGCGACGTGCTCAGCATCTCCCCGCTGCTGATGGAGAAGTATCTCGAAGCCGCGACGCCCGTCGTCGAGGGAGCCGTGCCGACCGACGGTCCGGGGATCGTGGAATGGTGGTTCGACCTGAAGACCTTCCGCGACGAGCGGAGCAAGGACTGGTCGGTCGACTGGATGCCCTTCGACCACGCCCGGAAGATGCAGGCCCACCCCTGGGTGAGCTACGACGGGGAATACGAGGTCGTCCTCGACTTCCGCATCCGCGGGTCGAACGAGGCCACCTCCCACACGGCCACCATCCGGATCGGCGTCGGCGACAAGATGCTGGCGGAGCGGAAGGTCGGCTGGGACAATTCCGAGCGCATCACCCTGAAGACCAAGGCGCCTCTGGCGAAGGGCAAGGACGCCGCCTTCTGGATCGCGACCGAGACCGGCGAGCCGCCCCGCGAAGGGGAGAACAAGCTGGCCGTCGATGTCGAGAGCTTCCGCATCCGCGGCCCCCTCGACGGGAGCAGGAAGGACTATCCGTGGAATGCCCGGCATCTCTTCTCGAAAGGCCCGCCACCGCCCGACGAGAACCGGCGCGACCCCTACCGCGAGGAGATCCTGAGGAAAGTCGCGACCCAGGCCTTTCGGCGTCCTGTCGACGACGCGACCCTGAAGCGTCTCGTCGGTCTCGCCCGCGAGGTCGACCTGCAGCCCGGCAACGGCTTCGAGGACGGCATCGCCGAGGCCATCACCGCCATCCTCGTGAGCCCGCGCTTCCTCCTCCGCGCCGAGATCCAGCCCGAGCCGGACAATCCCGGCAAGATCGTGCCTCTCGACGAACATGCCCTCGCCTCGCGCCTCTCCTACTTCCTCTGGAGCTCGATCCCCGACGAGGAGCTGCTGAAGCTTGCCGGCGAAGGCAAGCTGCGCGAGAACCTCCGTGCCCAGGTGGACCGCCTGCTGAAGGATCCGAAGTCCGACCGCATGATCGTGAACTTCGTCGGCCAGTGGCTTCAGGCCCGCGACGTCGAGACGATGAGCTTCAACGAGCGCGTCGTCGTCGGCGAGAAGGACTTCGAGAAGGCGCGCCGCATCTTCAACGGTCGTCTCCGGCGGTCGATGCGGCTCGAGAGCGAGCAGTTCTTCGCCCACGTCCTCCGCGAGAACCGGCCCGCCACCGAGCTGCTCACGGCGAGATACACCTTCCTCGACGAGTCCCTCGCCGAATGGTACCGGGTCGAGGGCGTCAAGGGGCAGCACATGCGCAAAGTCGACCTGCCCGAGGGATCGCCCCGCGGCGGCCTGCTGAACCAGGCCACCTTCCTCCTCGTGACCTCGAACCCCACCCGCACCTCGCCGGTGAAGCGCGGGCTCTTCGTCCTCGAGAACCTCCTCGCCACGCCCCCGCCTCCCGCCGCGCCCGACGTGCCGCCGCTGGAGGCTGCGGCAAAGGGAGAGAACAAGAACCTGACCCTGCGCGAGCTCCTGAAGATCCACGCCGAGGAGAAAGTCTGCGCCTCCTGCCACATGCGCATGGATCCCATCGGGCTCGCCCTCGAGAACTACAACGCCGTCGGCCTGTGGCGGGACGAGGAGAAGGGCCAGCCCATCGACGCGACCGGCCAGCTCATGACGGGCGAGACCTTCGGCAATGCCCGGGAGCTGGGCGAGATCCTCGCTTCCGCGCGTAAGGGCGATTTCCACCGGGCGCTCGCCGAGAAGCTCCTGACCTACGCCGTCGGCCGTGGGATCGAGTATTTCGACGCGCCCACCATCGACAGGATCGTCGCCGACGCGGAGAGGAACGGCGGCTCCCTGCGCGAGATCGTCCATGGCGTCGTCGAAAGCGCCCCCTTCCAGAAGCGCCGCGGCGACGGCGGCTACTCCGTGGGGAAGGCGGTGGAGGGGGAGTGAGGAGCGGCGCTCCATCCGTCGTTTCCGTCCTTGCTTCGCCGTCGATCCGATCCATCTTGGGGCATGAGCGATTCCAAACCTTCCCCCATCTTCAGCATCGCTTCGATCCTCTCCGTCCTCTGCGCGGTCGGGAGCTTCATGACCGGTGCGATCCTCGGCCTCGTTCTTGCGGTTCTCGCGATCTTCCTCGGCTCCTTCGGGGCGCTGCTCTCCCTCTCGCCCCACCGCAGGGGCGGACTCCTGAGCACCTTCGCGATGGTGGCCGGTGTCATCGGCATCGTCGCGGCGGTCTTCAAGGCGGTCATCTTTTTCTTCTGACCGAGGAGCTGGTAAGGACGCACCGCCGGGGCATCCGCCCCACTGTCTCGGCCCGACCTTCCGGCGGACGCCCCGGCGGTGCGTCCCTACCGTCTCAGATCGGACGCTGCGCCTGAAATCGTAGCCAAGGCGTGGACGCCAAGCGCGAAGCCGCCGTTGCGGATGGCGCGTGCTGGGCTTTGCTCGGACCATGAAAACCGCTTGGTCCATCCTCGTCCTTGTCCTCTCCGTCGTCTGGCCCCTCGCCGCGCAGGAGGAGAACTATCCCGTTCCGCCCGAATCGACGAAGCAGGAGGGCGTTCCCTCCGGCACCGTCACGAAGGGCGTCTTCGCCGACAGCGCGGTCTTTCCTGGCACGACGCGCGAGTATGCCGTCTACACGCCCGCCCAGTACGACGGCACGCAGCCCGCCGCGCTGATGGTCTTCCAGGACGGGCTCGGCTATCTGAACAACGTGCCCGTCACCTTCGACAACCTCATCCACGCGGGCGACATGCCGGTGACGGTCGGGCTCTTCGTCAATCCCGGCGTCGTGCCGGAGGCGAGCGAGGACGCGCTGGCCCGCTACAACCGCTCCTTCGAATACGATGCGACCGACGGCCGCTACGCGCGCTTTCTGGTCGAGGAGATGATCCCCCATGCGCTGAAGGATCTCAACGTCACGGACGATCCGAATCTGCGCGCCCTCTGCGGATCGAGCTCGGGGGGCATCGCCGCCTTCCAGGCCGCGTGGGAGCGGCCCGACCAGTTTCGTCGCGTCTTCACCACCGTGGGCACCTACGTGGGACTGCGCGGAGGCAACGAGCTGTCCGTGCTCGTCCGAAAGACCGAGCCGAAGCCGCTGCGCCTCTTCCTCCAGGACGGGAGAAACGATCTCGACATCTATTGCGGGAGCTGGTGGGTGGCGAACCAGGACATGCTCGCCTCGCTCCAGTGGGCCGGCTACGAGGTGAACCACGCCTGGGGCGAGGGCGGCCACAACCGCAAGCATGGAAACGCCATCCTCCCCGAGGTGCTGAGGTGGCTCTGGCAGGATTGGAAGGGGGAGGGCGCCGTCGTCCGCACCCATCCCGACGCCTCGAAGAGCAAGGCGAACGAATTCCTCGTCGAGGGCGAGAACTGGCAGCTCGTCAGCGAGGGCCATGGCTTCACCGAGGGGCCGGCGGTGAACGCGGCGGGCGAGCTGTTCTTCTCCGACCTCCGGGAAAGCAAGATCTGGCGCGTTTCGGCCGATGGCCGGGTCTCGCTGTTTCAGGAGAACACCGGCGGCGTCAACGGACTTGCCTTCGCCCCTGACGGAAAGACCCTCTATGCCTGCGAGGCGGACCCGGGACGGATCGTCTCGTGGAATGTGGAGACCGGGGAGAGAAAGGTCCACGCCGAGGGCGTCAAGCCGAACGACATCGTCGTGGCGCACGACGGCACCGTCTACTTCTCCGAGCCGCGCACGAAGTCGATCCACGTCATCACCCCCGCCGGCGAGGTCAAGGTGGCGTCCGCGGAGTTCTCGGGCGTCAACGGCGTCGTCCTCAGCACCGACCAGAGCCTCGTCTACGCCGCCGATTTCAGCGGGCGTTTCGTCTGGTCGGGACAGCGGAAGCCCGACGGCACGCTGGCCCATGTGCAGCCCTACTACCATCTGCATCTCCCGCCCGCCTCCGTCGACGTGCGCAGCCAGGCCGACGGCATGGCCGTGGACAAGGCGGGCTGGCTCCTCGTCGCCACCGCGATGGGCGTGCAGATCTGCGACCAGCCCGGACGCGTCCATCTCATCGTCCCCAGCCCGCTCGGGGAGCGGCATCCCTCGAACGTGGCGCTCCACGGGAACACTCTCTACGCCACCTGCGGCGGAAAGGTCTTCAAGCGGCAGGTGAAGCTGGAGGAGGCTCGCGCCTGGGCCGCCCCGACGAAGCCGGAAAAGCCGAGGCTGTGAGGAAATTCCGGGCTTTTTCCTGAAAGAGGAAGGTGCCTCGACCGTAATTAGATGGATATTCCCCCGACACCATGACTCGCTTTCTTTTCCTCCTCTGCCTGCTTTCGGCAAGCCTTCCCGTTCCCGGCCTCTTTGCCCAGGCGACCTTCGACGACATCGCCCGCTTCGTCGCCGGGCAGCCGCTCAATCCCGGCAGTCCCCTGCGGGCCTTGGAGGGATTTCCCGCCGTGCGCCAGCACAACGCCAACTCCACCGAGCTCAACAAGACCTGGAACGAGCGCCGCCTCAACACCATCCGCGAATGGGCCAAGGCGGAGATCCAGCCGAGGATCGCGCGTCCCAAGTCGGTCAAGTATCCCTTCAGCGGCCCCGACTTCGTCCACGCGGCGACGCTGTTTCCCGGTGCCGACGAATACATCCTCGTCGGCCTAGAGCCCCTCGGCTCTCTCTCCGACTTTCTCGCGATGCAGGAGGAGCAGCTCGGAACCTACCTCTCCCATCTGAACCACACGCTCCGCAGCATCTCGCAGCGGAATTTCTTCATCACCACCGAGATGCGCGAGGATTTCGGCAAGGGGGGCGTGGACGGCGTCTATCCGGTGCTGCTCTACTTCGCCGCCCTGACGAACCACGAGGTCCTCAACGGTCAGTTCGTCCGGCTCGACGAGTCCGGCAACGTCGTCGCCGCCGACGCCGCCTCGGCCCAGGGCATCCGCCTGGAGATCCGAGCCCTCGACCGGCTTCCCGACTTTCCGCCGGTCACGAGCCTCTACTACTTCAAATACGACCTGTCCGACCGGGGCTTCAAGGCGAGCAGCAGCCTGAAGCACTTCGTCGACCAGCGTCCCGGCGGCGTCGGCTATCTCAAGGCGGCGTCCTATCTGATGCACCAGGAGGGCTTCACCAACATCCGCAACCACCTGGTCGGCAGTTGCCAGTACATCCTCCAGGACGAGTCCGGAATTCCGGCGGAGTTCCTCGCGACCTACTACGACGTCACCTACTACGGGATGTACGCCGGTCCCATCGACATGTTCAGGGAATACGACCAGCCCTTCCTGCGGCAGGTCTACGGCTCGGGCGCGGCCCGTCCCCTGCCCTTCGGCACCGGCTACCGGATGAAGGACGAGGACTCGATCCAGATGTTCGGGGTGCGGAAGTAGCGGGGGATTGACCGTGCCATTCGAATCCGGTCCCGTTTGCATGATCCAAAGTAGGGCGGAATCCTTTTCCGCCTCCTCCAAGCCCGGCGAAGGACGGAAAGAATTCCGCCCCGCGGCATACGAGCCAATCAGGGGCGGAGGCCATTTCGTCCTTGATCTTCCCAAGGGGCTTTGCTGAAGTCGCGTGGACCGCGACACGATGCATCTGGCCCTTCTGTTGACAGGAACTCTGCTGGCTTCCGCCGCCTCGATGTGGCTCGCGATGCACCTTGCCCTGATCCCGTGGCGTCGCAGCGCCGGCCGGCATTGGGCGGAGCGGGCGAGGATTCTCTGGCCGGCCCGGCGGTCGGCGGGACTTGCCGTGGCCGCGACGCTCTTCCTCGCCTACGCGGTGTCGCACCGATGGGCGATGGAGGAGGAATGGGGGTTCGTTCTCGCCGCCTCCTTGCCGGGGGTAATGCTCGGCAGCTTCCCCTTTTCGCGGGAGGTGGACCCCCGCTACACCTTCCGGGAATGGGCGGTGCAGACCCTTTGGAGCGTGGTCGTGATGCTGGGACCGTTCGGCATCGGTCTATGGCTGTTCATGACCATGCCGGAGAAGCTGGAGTGGATCGACGGCTGGCGGGTGGCGTGCGGACTGCTTGCCGCCGCGGCCGTTCTCAGCGGGGTCTGGCTCCCGCTGGTGATGCGTACGAAGCCGTCCGGCGGGACGCTCGCGCCGATGCGGGCGCGCCTCGAGGGCATCGCATACAAGGTGGCGGAGGAGAGCGGAACGCCCTTGCGCCATGTCTGGCTGGCGCGGACGCCGCTCGCGAACGCCTTCGCGTTTCCCTTCCTCGGGGCGGTGGTTTTCACCACGCGGGCGATGGAGGTGCTGGATGACGAGGAATGCGAAGCCATCATGAGGCATGAGATGGAGCACCTCAGGGAGCCGATGGCGGTGCGCTGGCTGCGGCTGCTCCGGATGATGAGCTATTTCGCGTTCGTTTTCACGCTGCCGGCCGTGCATGCATGGGGCGCGGCCGGATTGCTCCTCCTGTGCGGCATCGTCGTCGCCATCGGGCGGCTCACGGGCTGGCTCTTCCGCCGCATGGAGGAAAGAGCGGACCGGGCGGCGGTCGATGGAGGGGAGGGATCGCCCGCCTACGCGACCGCCCTCGCGAAGCTCCACGAGACGGGAAGGATTCCCGCCGTGATGCCGGGAAAGCGGATGGTCCACCCGCACCTCTACGACCGCATGGTCCAGGCAGGCGTCGCGCCCGATTTCCCTCGTCCCGCCGCACCGTCCCGGTATTCGGGAGTTGCGCTGCTGTATCTCCTGCTGGCCGCCGTGGCTCTGGTGGCGTCCCTTCTTTTTTCATGAGCCGATGTCTGCTCCCGAACGGTGCCGACTTCAGCGAAATCCGGGTACGCACGGCAACTCGTCGGAACGTCGGCACGTTCCGCTACCCCGGCGAATGGTGGCGGAAGGTGCGAACCTTCCGAGGCCATGCTTGGATTTCGGGTGATCCGATCCCCGTCATTCCTGTTGGCTGCTGGGAAAGAGTTGATCCCCGCGGCGGCGTCGGGTTAACATGGGTGGCCCCATGAAACTCCGCTTCGCCTGCCTCTGTCTCCTCGGTCTCGCCACGGTTTCCTCCGCCGAGCCACGTCGGCCCAACGTCATCGTCATCATGGCCGACGACCTCGGCTATGGCGATCTCTCCTGCTACGGAGCTTCGACCTACGGGACACCCCACATCGACCGGCTCGCCGCCGAGGGGCTGCGCTTCACGAGCGGCTACAGCAGCGCCTCGACCTGCACGCCCACGCGCTACTCGCTGCTCACGGGCGTCTACGCCTTCCGCACGAAGGGAACGGGGATCGCGCCGCCGGCCGCTCCGGCCATCATCCAGCCCGGCACGCCGACGCTCCCGGCGATGCTGAAGACCGTCGGCTACCGGACCGCGGTGGTGGGGAAATGGCACCTCGGCCTCGGCGGAGCGGAGGGGCCCGACTGGAACGGCGAGATCGCACCCGGACCGCTGGACATCGGCTTCGACCATTGCCTCCTCCTCCCCACGACGAACGACCGGGTGCCGCAGGTCTACGTCGAGGATCGCCGCGTCCTCGGTCTCGATCCCGCCGATCCGATCCGGATTTTCAAGGAGTCGCCTTCGCCGGACCATCCCACCGGCCTGACCCATCGCGACACGCTGCGGATGGACTGGACGCACGGGCACAACGGGACGATCCACAACGGAATCGGCCGCATCGGATTCTACACCGGCGGCGAAAAGGCCCGCTTCCGCGACGAGGATCTCGCCGACGAATGGGTGCGACGCGGAGTCGCGTGGATGGAGAGGAGCCGGGAGGAGCCCTTCTTCCTCCTCTTCGCCTCGCACGATCCCCATGTCCCGAGGATGCCCCATGAGCGGTTCCAGGGAACCACGCCGCACGGATTCCGCACCGACAGCATCGCCCAGCTCGACGGGTGCGTCGGCGAGCTGATGGCGGCGCTCGACCGGCTCGGGATCGCGGAGGAGACCCTCGTGGTCCTGTGCTCCGACAACGGCCCCGTCATGGACGACGGCTATGCCGACGGGGCGCTCGATAAGGTCGGCGGACACCGCGCCGCCGGTCCCTTCAAAGGCGGAAAATACAGCGTCTATGAAGGCGGCACGCGCACGCCTTTCATCGTCCGGTGGAAGGGAGCCATCGCTCCGGGCGTCTCCGACGAGATCGTCTCGACGATCGATCTCTTCGCGAGCCTTGCCGCCCTGACGGGCGCGGAGATTCCCCGAGGAGCGGCCCGCGATTCGGCGGATGTGATGGCGGCCTTGCTGGGCGGGCCGGGAGCGAAGGGGCGCGCGGAGCTGGTGCAGCAGGACAACGGCGGGTCTGGGAACTTCGGCTTCCGCTCGGGCCAGTGGAAGCTTGTGCGCCACCGTTCCGGCAAAGCCCGCCATGTGGTGGTGGAGGCTCCGATCGAGGCGACTCCGGTGCCGCACTTCCAGCTTTTCGATCTCGAGGCCGATCCGGGCGAGACGGAGGACATCCTCGAGCACCGGCCCGAACTCGCGGTGAAGCTCAAGAAGCGGCTCGAGGAGATCGTCCGGTAGCCCCGCCGTAGGCGAGGAAGTTTCAGGTTCAAGCTTCCGGACTACTGGAGGAGGAATCTCCCGAGCCTATCAACTACCGGCTACCAACTCCCCCTCACTCCGGCAATCTCGCCTTGCCGCGGCCGAAGCGGATCCACTTCTCCAGTTCGACCACGGCGAAGGCAAGCAGGCCGACGGAGGCGATGCGGATCCAGGCGTCGAGGCCGAGCGGCGCGGAGTGGAAGGCCCGGTTCATGAAGGGGGCGAAGGTGAAGAGCATCTGGGTGGCGACCATGCAGAGAGCGCCCACGATGGCGAGACGGTTGGTCAAGACTCCGATGGAGAAGAGGGAGTGGTTCAGCGAGCGGCAGCAGAAGAGATAGGTGGTCTCGACGATGACGACGACGTTGACCACGGCGGTGCGGGCCATGTCGAGATTGCCGTCGGTGACGCGCAGCTCGCGGAAGAAGATCCAGAAGGCCCCGGCGATCATGATGAGCGAGACGAGGCCGGTGCGCATCAGCAGGGGAAAGGTCAGCAGGGGACGGCCGGGCGGGCGTGGGGGGCGGTCCATCAGCCCCTTCTCGCGGGGCTCGAAGACGAGCATCATGCCGAGGAAGAGGGAGGTGCCGAGGTTGATCCAGAGCAACTGGGCGGGCAGGATGGGCAGGGCGAAGCCGAGGAGGACGGCGCCCATGATGATGCAGGTTTCGCCGACGTTGGTGGGTAGGGTCCAGATGATGAACTTGAGGAGGTTGTCGAAGACGCCGCGGCCCTCCTCCACGGCGGAGCGGATGGAGGCGAAGTTGTCGTCGGTCAGGACCATGTCGGCGGCGCCCTTGGCCACGTCGGTGCCGGTGATGCCCATGGCGATGCCGATGTCGGCCTGCTTCAGAGCGGGCGCGTCGTTGACTCCGTCGCCGGTCATGGCGACGACGTGGCCGCGCGATTGCAGGGCGCGGACGAGGCGCAGCTTCTGCTCGGGGGCGACGCGGGCGAAGACGGCGGTCCCCTCGGCGATGGCGGGCAGGACCTCGTCGGAGGTCTCCTCCAGCTCGCGGCCGGTGACGACGCGCAGCTCGCTGCCGCCGTGTCCGTCCACGAGGCCGATGCGCCCGGCGATGGCGCGGGCGGTGGCGGCGTGGTCGCCGGTGATCATCTTCACCCCGATCCCGGCGCGGCGGCATTGGGCGACGGCCTCGATGGCCTCCTCGCGCGGCGGGTCGATCATCCCCTGGAGGCCGAGGAAGGTGAGGCCCCCGCTGACGTGGTGGTGGTCGAGCTCGCCGTCCACGTCGTCGGCGTGGCGGCGGGCGAAGGCGAGCACGCGCAGGCCCTCTCCGGCCATTGCCTCGACCGCCTCGCGGATGGCGTGGGCGTCGAGGGGCACGGTCTCTCCGTCTGGACCGAGGGCGCTGTCGCAGCGGTCGAGCAGCTTCTCCACGGCGCCGACCTTGTAGATCGTCCTTTCTTCCCCGGCTTGGTGGAGGGTGGCGCGGAACATGTTCTCGGACTCGAAGGGGATCATGTCGATCCGGGGCGAGCGCTCGTGGGCGTCGGCGTGGGAAAGGCCCGCCTTGGCCGCGGCGACGAGCATGGCCCCCTCGGTGGGGTCGCCGTTCACGGTGGGGCGTTCGTCCTTGACGACGATGCGGGAGTCGTTGCAGAGCACTCCGGCACGGAGACATTCGAGCAGGGCGGGATGGTGGCCCGGCTCGGTCGGAGCGCCGTCGAGGAGAAAGGCCCCGTCGGACCCGTAGCCCGTGCCGGTGACGTCGTAGCACTGGCCTCCCGCGAGGACCTGTTGCACCGTCATCTGGTTTTCGGTGAGGGTGCCGGTCTTGTCGGAGCAGATCACCGTGGTGCTGCCGAGGGTCTCCACGGCGGGGAGCTTGCGGATGACGGCGCGTTGCCGGGCCATGCGGCTGACGCCGATGGCGAGGACGACGGTGACGGCGGCGGGCAGGCCCTCGGGGATGGCTCCGACGGCGACGGCCACGGCAACCATGAACATCTCCATGGCCTTCTCGCCCCGGGCGATGCCGAGGAGGAAGGTGAGGGCGGCGACGGCGAGGATGGCCCAGAGGAGGAGGCGGCTGAAGGCGGCGATCTTGCGGGTGAGCGGGGTGTCGATCTCCACCGATTCGGAGATGAGCCGGGCGATGCGCCCGGTCTCGGTGCGGTCGCCGGTATCGAAGACGACGCCCTCGCCGCGTCCATGGGTGGCGAGAGTGCCGGCGAAGGCGAGGTTCCTCCGGTCGGCGAGCACGGTGTCGGCGGGCAGAGGATCGGCGTGCTTGTCCACGGGCAGCGATTCGCCGGTGAGCGGGGCCTCGTCGATCTGGAGGTTCTTGGCGCGGATCAGCCGCAGGTCGGCGGGCACGAGGTCGCCGGCCTGCAGCAGCACGACGTCGCCGGGCACGAGGTCGTAAGAGGGGATGCGCCGCCGCTTGCCGCCGCGCCGCACTGTGGCCTCGGTCACGATCATGCGGCTGAGCGACTCGATGGCCTTGCCCGCCTTGGATTCCTGGATGAAGCCGACGATGGCGTTGACCAGCACCACGGCGACGATGACGCCGCAGTCCACCCATTCCCGGAAGAACGCGGTGATGCCCGCCCCCGCGAGGAGGATGTAGATGAGGGGCTGGTGAAACTGGAGGAGGAAGCGCAGCCAGGCAGGAAGTCCACCGCGAGCGGTGACGACGTTCGGCCCATATTGTCCAAGCCGCTCCGCCGCCTCGGCCTTGGGAAGGCCGTGGACAGGGTCAGTGGCAAGACGCGACAAGGTTTCGTCGCTGCTGAGGTGATGCCACTCGGTGGGAGCGCTTGGGGAATCCGGCATTGGGGGAGCAGTTGAGAGCTGGTGGTTGAGAGTTGAGAGGCTTGGAATCCGTGAGTTGAGCAAGTGGCTCGCGATGGCTATCAACTATCAACTATTCGCTATCAACTAGCCTTTCCTAACCACCAGAACGGGCCGCTTGCTGTTGGAAAGCACGGCTTGGGCGACGGAGCCTAGCAGGGCGCGGGCCACACCGGACCGTCCGTTGGAGCCGATGCAGATGGCGTCGGCCTCGAAATGCTCGGTGAGATGGACGATGTCCTCGGCGGCGGAGCGGCCATGCCAGACGGCGGTCTCGCAGCGGATGCCTCGCTCGGCGGCGTGGGGCGGGATGAGGGCGGTCAACTGCCGCTGCGCCTCCGCCTCGTCGAGGCCGAGAGGTTCGGCGACGTGGCCTAGGCAGAGGGTCCCTCCGGGAGCGGTGAGGGAGCAGGCGTAGGCGATGGCGTGATTGGCCGTGTCGGAGAAGTCGGTGGCGACGAGGACCCGGTCGAAGGAGGGCGGAGGAGCTGTCTCCGGGGTGGGCAGGCTGGAGGGGATGGTCGCCACGGCCATGGGAGCGTGGTGGAGCACGCCGATGGAGACGGATTCGTCGAAGAGACGGGCGAAGATCCCCTTCGTCCTCGTCCCGACGACGAAGAGATCGGTCTTGGAGAGCTCCGCCATGTCGATGAGGGGCAGGTCCGCCCGGCCCCAGCGGGGTTCGACTCGGATGGTGACGGGGAGCTCGCCGAGGAGGCGGGTCACCTTGTTCCGCAGCTCGTTCTCGAGGATGGACTGCACCTGATGCGAGCTTTCCAGCAGCGAGGCCGGCCGGTCGGCGAGGCCGAGCCGGGACGCCTCGTCCGGCACCCAGTTGAGGTAGGCGACGGTGATCTCGCAGGGGCCGATGGCAGCGAGCTCCTTGACCCACAGCAGCGGGGCGTCCATGAAGGCGGAGAGATCGGCCCCGACGAAGAGGCGGAGGGGGCGCTGGCCGGAGAGCCACTCCTCCACGAAGCCGGGATCGCGCAGCACGAGGCAGGGGACGGTGGCGGTCTTGACGATCCGCTCGGCCACACCGCCGAAGAACCAGCGCGCGGGCAGGGAGCGCTTCCGGTGCGAGGCCATCACGACGAGGCGGGCGGCCGCCTTCTCGGCAAGTCCGGCGATGGCTTCGTAGGGCGAGCCCTCCAGCAGCTCCTCCTCGACGGTGGCTCCACGCTGGCGCAGGCGCTCCGCCTCCGCGCCGAGGCGCTTCCGGGCGGCGGTGCGCAGGGGCTCGACGAGGGATTCCTCGACGGCTCCCGGAGATTCGAAGACATGGGCCAGCACCAGAGGCTCCCCGAATCTCGCCGCGAGGGCGGCGGCGGCATTGGCGGAGAGGGCGGCGGCGTCGGAGAAGTCGGTGGCGCAAACGAAGGGTCGGGTCATGGGGAGGCGTGGATGGATGTTCTACAGCGTTTGCGGTCTCCTGCCCCTACACAAATCCAGATGCCGGGCGGCTCAAGTCTTTTTCCCGGCAGGATGACGCAGGCATCCTCCGGCGTTGTAGGTCTGGGAGGGTGGCGGATGGTTTGCTCCGTCCTTGCCCGTGGTCTCGCGGGTGCATCCCGCCGGGGGCACTACAATTTTCGGAAGAACTTCACGACGTCCCCCTTGAGCAAGGCCACTCCAGAGGCGCTCAGTTCCAGCGATTGTCCTCCAGACTGGAGGACGACGCGGTTCAGGTCCCACTTCGCGTTCTCGCCCATGAATTCGTCCCAGAACAGATGAGTAATGAAAGGATTGTTGCGGTGGTTCCGGTCGGGCAAACGGAGAAGTTCTCCCTTCTCGCCGCGTTTGTATGAAGGGAAGGTGAAATGGAAGTCCATCTGCCGCTTCTCCATTCCCTCGGGCTCGATGGTGAAGGTGATCTTCGACAAGGCGGCGAGCTGGGTCCGTTCGTCGTTGCTCAGGCCGGTCCACGAGGCGGGGTCGGTGTCTTCCTTCATCGGGATTTGCAGGATCGATCCCCAGGGCACTGGTTCGGTGGGGTTTTTGGCCAGGGAGACCAGCTTCCCGGCTTGGTCCGGGGTCTGCGATGCATCGATGATCCGAATGCGGTCGAAATCGGGAAAGGGCAGACCACCGGAGGCGTAGTAGGACGCCAGCACCCGCACCAGCGGGAGACTTTCGAGGTTCCGCTTCTCGAAGTTGTACCGGCCCTCGGCTCTCTCCAGAACGTGCGTTCCGGGACGGGAAATCCAGATGGCTTTGGAGCGATCTTTCGGCATCATGCCGGCGATGCCTTCGCGGAAGGGGACGACGACCTCGTCGCCCTCTTTCAGGAAGAACTCTCCGCCCTTGTCTGTGGCCAAGCTCATTTTGAGATCGGTTGCCGCGCCGCCGGTCTGGCGCCGGATGCGGATGGCCGACAAGTCCAGATCCCCCCGGTGTTGCGTGAATTGGCCGATGTTCCGTCCGTTCGTCGGAATCCGGTCGTACCTGGAGAGCTCGTAGTCTCCCGGCACCGATTCCTGTTTGTAATCCGATTCGGGAACGATTCTGACCTCCTCGCTGAGGTTTCCCAGAGTGAGCCGGAAGGTGACGCTGGCGGCACGGTAGAGATGGGCCACCACCACGTCGTCGAAACGATTCCACTCCCCGGTCTCGCGGCCTTGCTCCTGATCGAAGAGGACGACGTCGCCCCATTGCAGCGACGGATCGGCGGACGGGTCGCCCTTTGCGATCAGCTCCTTGTAGGGAATGGGAAGCGTCTTCCACTCCTGCTGCCCGCCGTTGGCTGCCGCCGTGGGCCGCAGGATGCGAACCGTGTCGAACTTGGGTTTCGCCTGCTTCGGTAGGGAACCCCGGTAGGCAAAGGCCTCGACGATCAAGCTGGCGAGATTGGGCGGTCCCGAATCGGCGTCTCCCCGGTCGAATAGGGGCAGGAGGTTCGGCAGATGCGGGGAGGGGGCTTCCCCGCTTCGCGGGTGTTTTCTGCGGTCGCTCTGATTGGGCGGCATCAGGAACCAGACCGCTTGAGCGAAATCGCCGGGGGCGAGGGTCTTCAGACCTTCCTCGTAGAATTCGCGCAGGATCGGCTGGTGTCTGCTTCGCCGACGCTCGAGGATCGCGAGGGGTGTGCCGGGATTATCGGAAGCCACGTCTTTCAAACCCGACGGGAAATTTCCCGAAAATGCGATCGGATTCCCTCCGGCCCGGTAGAGCATTCGGCCAATCTCATCGTTCCGGCTCATTGCCGCCCATACATGCAGGGGAGTCCATCCATGGAGGGGAGTCTGTCCTTCGGCCCCGATCCGCTGGTTGACGTCGGCGCCCTCCTGCAGGAGCAGTTCCACGAATTTGGGGTTCGGGTTGTGCTGATTCAGAATGTAGTGCAGTGGGGCGATTCCCTTCGTGTCGGCCCGGTTGACTTCGGCTCCCATTTCAAGGAGGCGTTGCCCCCAAACCGCATTGTTTGCTTTGGCCGCGAGGATCAAAGGAGTGGCCCCGTCCTCCTTTCGAGCCGTATTCACCTCCGAACCGTTCGCAAGGAGCCAGCCGACCACCTTGGGAAGATTCACTGACATCGCAACGAGCAAGGAGGTTTCGCCGGTCTGGGGGTTCGTCTCGTTCACGTCCACGCCCGTCTTCGCGAGAAGCGAGGCGTATTCGAGGGCGCGCTCGACGGTGAACCCGGTCTTCAATTCCGGTTTTTTGATCAAGGCCATCAAGGGAGGATTGCCGGTCCCGTCCCGGACATCGAGATGAGCGCCGACCTCGATCAGCTTCCCGACCACGGCCATGCGGTCGTTGATCAGGGCATGGTGAATCGGCGGAATCCCACGGGCAGGACGGGGGGCGGCACCCGCCTCGAGCAGCTTCTCCACCATGGCGAGATGCCCGGCGCCGGCTGCTTCCCCCAAGGGAGTAATGTCCCTTTCTCCGCGCTCCAGATCGACGCCGCTCCGGATGAGGAAGTCGGCGACACGGAGCTGGTTCTCCAAGGCGGCCTGATAGAGGGGTGTGGGGGTCTCGGTGAGCTTGTCGGGGCTGATCTTTCTCCATTCCTCCAGCTCGCGGATGCGCTGCGTCTCCGCGTCTCCGGCGGCCATCGTGTCCGGGCCGGGGGGTGTTCGGCCCATCGCGACGAGGTTCTCCTCGCTGAGCGTCGCGAGCGTCCCGATGTCGCCAAACTCGCGGATCACCCGCTCGTACTGCTGCGCGGCCTTCCCGTGGTGCTCGCTCTCCGGATTGCCGCCGGCCAGCTTGCGGTGGACTTCGCCGAGGCGGTAGGCGGCCGTCGCGGCGGTCTCCCTCGATCCCTCGAAGAGTCGCAGCACCTCGGTGTAGGCCTTGAGGGCCTTGCCGAGGTCGCGGTCGACCTCCTCGGCGAACAGGGCCTCCTGAAAGCGGGCCCGCATTGGCTCCGCAGGCGCGGCCTTGCCGGAATCGGGGGCCGGTTCGGTCTGCGCGGTGGCCATGGACAGGGTCAGGCCGAGAAAGGGCAGGATGAGGATCGTCTTCTTCATAGTGTCGTCATCTTGGATTCTTTGCGCCGGGGAGATGTCACGCTTTCGTAAAGGATGGGGCTGAATTTCATTCTCCGGGGTCGGTCAATCTGGCAGAGGGATCCAACCGGTAGCCGACTCCGTGGACGGTGTGGATCCAGACCGGTCGCTGGGGGTCGGGCTCGATCTTCGCGCGGAGCTTCACGACATGGTTGTCGACGGTCCGGGTGGTGGGAAAGGCGTGGTAGTCCCAGACCCGGTCGAGGAACTCCTGCCGGGAGACTGGTTCGCCGATCCTCTCCGCGAGCAGGCGCAGCATCCCGAACTCGCGCGCGGAGAAGCCGAGGGGCTTCGACTTCCGCATGGCCTCCATGCGGGCGAAGTCTATGCGCAGGTCGCCCATGCGGAGGAGGTGGAGGGACTCCCTGCGCCTCGAGTCCGTCCGCCGCAGCAGGGCCCTCACCCGGGCGAGCAGCTCGCGGGTGCTGAAGGGCTTCACGAGGTAGTCGTCGGCACCGGAATCGAGGCCAAGGACGCGGTCCTCGATCTGGCCCTTGGCGGTGAGCATGAGGACGGGCGTCTCGACGCCGCGCTGCCTCGCCGTGCGGCAGAGGTGGAAGCCGTCGATCTTCGGCAGCATGACGTCGAGCAGGACGAGGTCGGGCCGCTCCTGCAGAATCCGTTCGAGACCCGACTCGCCATCGGTCGCGACGAGGACGCGGTGGCCTTCGTCGCGGAGGATGTCCGCCAGCACGGTGCGCAGGGTCGCTTCGTCTTCGACGATGAGGATGCGGGCCATTCGGGATGGGAGCTAGGTGGTTCGATGAGTCAGTCAGGCTCTTTCGCCGGCTGTGGAAAGACAAGGCGGAATTCGCTGCCGACGCCGGGTTCGGAATCCACCTCGACACGCCCTCCGTGGGCCTCCACGATCTCCTTCACCAAGAAGAGACCCAGCCCCGTCCCGGTCGTCTCCCGCCGGAGCTCGGCGCCGCTGCGGTAGAAGAGGTCGAAGATATTCGGGATCTCCTCCGCCTCGATGCCGCGTCCCCTGTCCTTGACCGAAACGAGGACGGTGCCCTCCGATGGGGCGCTCCAGGCGGAGACGATGACCTCGCCTCCGGCCCCGGAGAACTTCAAGGCGTTGTCGATCAGGTTGCCCAGTGCCTGCTGGAGCGCCACGGAATCGCCCCTGAGGTGCAGCTCGCCCGTGTCCGAGTTGCAGAGGACCCGCTTGCCCTCCTCCTCCGCCAGGGTGGCGTAGCGCTCCGCGGAATCGCGGACCAGGGCGAGCAGGTCGATCCATTGGAAGTCGTACTGCTTTTTCCCCTCGGCGATCTGTCCGGTGTCGAGGATCCGGTCGATCAATCCTGCGAGCCGGTCGGTTTCCTTCGCGACCATGCGGACATAGTCCCTGCTCCGCGGATCGCCGAAGCCCCGCCCCTCGCCGGCGAGACGCTCCACCAGCAGACGGATTCCCGCGACCGGAGACCGCAGCTCGTGGGAGAGGCACGCGATCAGGTTCGACTGCCGCTCGTTGAGGGTCCGCTGGAACACGAGGGTCTCCCAAGTCCGCCAGAAACCGACGACGAGACAGCCGGTCGCGATGGAGAGGACAACTCCAATCCGGACGATTCGGTCCTGCACAGTTTTCCGGAAGGCCGCCCGGTCGGCAACGAAGACGCGGACGGAAAACGGAAGCCCTGTCCCCGCCGTCGCCATCTCGCCCATGCCTCGGCGTGCGATGTGGGCAAAGCCCGATTCCTCGAACTTGGCCTGTCGCACGGTGGGGTCGTCGAAGGGAGTGGGCACCAGAGGCTCCTTCTCGAAGGACAGGTCGATGGCCAGCGATTTCGGGCCGTTCTCCGCCAGGGGCCAGACCTCCGCGAGCGCCTCGCCCGCCAGTGCCTGGAGCTCCTCCTTCGAGAAGACGACCGCTTTGCTCCTCTGGATCATCGTCCGATAGAAGCGCCCACCTTCGTCGATGAACCAGGGCGAGGCATCGCGTCCGACCGTCCGGGATGCCACTTGCCGGCGGATCCGCGTCCTCGTCTCCTCCTTGGCGAGGAAGGCGCTTCTCCATTGGTCGAGGTCGAGCCGCTCTCCGATTTCCAGAGAGGTGGCGAGGGTTTCCGCCGCTGCAAGGAACTGCTCCGAGACCAGCGAGGGTTTCGTCTCCACCACGCTGGAGAGCAGTTTCCGCAGCGATTCCAAGGCGTCTTCCCGGTCTCCTTCCGCTCCGCAAAGCCTGGCCAGTTGGAGCCAGGCAACGGGTTCCAAGGGCAGGCCGGCGGGCGTATGGAAGGCTGCCAGTTCCGGGACCAGATCCTTCAGCCTGGCCCGGTCGGATTGCGCCTCGAGAAAGCGCCCGAAGGCGGCGGAATCCTCCGGTCTCGGCCGGGGCGAGGAGAGACCGGGCTGGTGCAGCGTCGACAGTTCGACCGCCCGCAGCAGGACTTCCTCCGATTCCAGAAAATCGCCATAGGCCTTTTCCAAGCGAAGGGCGGCCGTCCTCCCGAACCGCTCCGCCTCCTCCCTCAACTGCTGCTCCGCGATCGTCGCCTCGTGGCGGAGGTAGGCGATCCCCATGCCCACCAGCATCACCGTCGGCAGGGCCGCCACCACGAGCGGCTTGGCCAGAGATGCGGAAGGGCGGTCATGGCGGCGCGGAAAACTCATTCGCAGGGGAAGTCTACCAGAAACTCCCGGCGCAAGTTGTCCAGGTTTTGTAAAAGAGGCGATTTTTGGGGAAGTCTCCACCATCCCTTTCTTTCCCATTGACCTCGACCCCGGGTTTCGTCCACAATCCGCCCATGAATGCG
>CAYSZN010000005.1:0-4272 GCA_964435425.1 uncultured Akkermansia sp.
TTCGTTCAATTTGGATTTGGACCACGAATGGACACAAATGAACACGAATATTCTTGAGTTCCATTCGTGTGATTCACGGCATTTGATGCTCTGCATCTATCTCCGCTTTGCTCCGATTGTGGTCCAAATTCCATTTTTTGAGTGATTCCCCAATCCACACTCACGAGCAGCTTGGATTCCGGTGCTAAAAAAATCAGCGGGAATCAGCGCCAATCAGCGGTCGCCGGAGGCAACTTGGCCAGCTTCGGATTTCGGGTTTTCAGGCGAAGCAGCCCGTCACTCTCCAGGCCTGAGCAGCCGCCGCACCCGAAAGCGGATCGTCCCTCCTGGGGTGGGCCATTCGAATTCGTCCCCGACCTGGTAGCCGATCATGGCCATGCCGAGCGGGGCGAGGACGGAGAGGCGCCCTTCGTCGATGTCGGCCATCTCGGGATAGACCAGGGTGTAGGCAGAGAGCGCCCCGCTGTCCAGATTCTCCAGTTCGGCGGTCGCATTCATCGTGATGACATCGTCGGGCAGGGCGTCCTCGGCGACGACCGAGGCCCTCTCAAGCTCGGCCTCGAGGCGCTTCAGGTTTTCGAGGTCCGGCCCCCGTTGCAGGGAACCGATGCGGATGAGCTCGCGCAGCTTGCGGAGATCGTTGGCAGTGATGTGGATAGGCAAAGTCATGGAATTTCAAAAGGAAAAAGATCGAAGACAGGGAGGTCGGTGCGCGGAAAGAATGCTGCCGACCAGACAATTGCGATAGCGGGTGCGGGACGCAGACCAGCGTCCCGGCTCCCCTTGGCCGTGGCGGGGAGCCAGGGCCGGAAGAAATCCCATCCCTAGCTCCCTAGATAGCAGGCGGCCGCCAAGCGGTTGACGAAGACGCCGAGACGCAGCCCGCCACGGGCACCGCTCTCCATGCGGGGACTCCTCGTGCTTCTGTTCGTGGCGGTGGGCATTTCAGGAACGATAGGCCAATCCATCGGCGGGGGCAAGCATCGATTCCCGGGGGAGATCCTTGCGTTTCCATCCGATATGCCCATATTTATGGCCATATGAAGACGACCATCGAGATCGACGAAATCAAGCTGGAGCGGATCATGCAATTGACCGGCATCGGCACCATGAAGGAAGCCGTGGACTGGTCGTTGAACGAGGCCCTGCGCATCGCGACCATCAACCGCGTCATGGAAGAGCCATGGACTCCCGACGAGGCACGGTCGGTGGTGGATCCCGACTACGATCTCATTGCCATCCGCAACCGCCGGACACCCGTCTCCTATGTGGAAGGCAAGCGCGGCAGGAAACCCCGGTCCAGCAAGACGGCTTCATGAAGGAGAACTGTTGCCTCGTCGATTCGGCGGCCTACATCGACCTCATGCGCGCCGGCGAGGATCCGCGGCAGGTTCTCGCCCCCCTGCTGCGGGCCGGACGCCTCTACAACTGCGGCGTCGTCCGTGCCGAAGTCCTGCGCGGCATCCGCATCGAGAAGCACTACCTCCAGATGGAGCAATTCTTCGACATCGTCCCGGAGATCCCCGCCGACGCGCGTCTGTGGCGGAGCGTCAGCCGGCTGGGATGGGAACTCGGCCGCAAGGGCAAGTGGCCCCCGGTCACCGATCTCACCATCGCCGCCGCCGCTCTCCGCATCCGGGCGACAATCGTTTCGCCAGACGCCCATTTTCAGGACATGCCCGGCCTCGAGGTGGTCCCGACCGTGGGCGATTTGTGACGTGGTTCAAATCCGAAAAGGAGGGGACTTTTCAAGTCCCCTCCACTGGACCGGCTTCACCCACGGGGGCTTGCAAAGTCCCCCTCCTGTCCAGCCAGCCCAAACGGAACACTCTCACACCGACACACGCGTCACCGCAATATCTCCGCGGAAACAGACATCGACGTCTCTCCCCTCCCCCCGCCCACGCTCGTGATAGTCGCCCACATAGGTCAGTCGCTCCCGCTCCCGCTCCTCGTAGCGCACCTGCAGGGGCTGGAGCTCCTGCTCGCAACGGACGAGACGGGGCTCGGCGGCTCCGGGGGCAGGATGGGGCAGGTTCACGCTCCAGAATTCGCCAGTTCCGGGCGGATCGGCGAAGAGCTCCTCGAGCACCCGCTTCGCGCGCGCCGCGGCCTTCTCCCAATCCAGCGGCAGGCTCCTCTTCAAATAATGGGAGACCGCAATCCCCGGGATTCCGAAGAGCGCGCCTTCGCGCACCACCGCGACCGTGCCGGAGATCGCGGCATCGTGCCGCCCGAGATTCCCGCCATGGTTGATCCCCGAGAGGATCCAGCAGGGCTGGACTGGCATGAGATGGGCCAAGGCGACGCGGACACAGTCCGCCGGGGTTCCGTCGATCGCGAAGGTCCGCTCGCCACGCGCCTCGTAGCGGATCGGCTCGTCGGTCGTGACGCGATGACCGATCTGCGAGCGCTGCATCGCCGGGGCAACGACCCAAACTTCCTCGAACAGCTCGTCGGCCACGGAACGGAGGGCGGCGAGCCCGTCGGCGTCGATGCCGTCGTCGTTGCTAAGCAAGGCGATCTTCATTGTTCGAAAAATCCGGGAAAAGGCCTTTGCCCCCCGCTGCGGGCAGGTCTATCCATGCGCGGTGGCAAAGACGCAAGAGATCCTTTTCTACGATCGTTACGCAGGCAGCCTCCGCACCGAGGCGATCTACGGCGAAAAGGCGCTGCGCTGGGCCTACGCCACGCCCCTGGGGCGCCTCTGCCTCGAGGGAGCGATCAAGCGACGCTGGTTCTCCCGCCTCTATGGACGCTGGGCCGACAGCCGTAGCTCCGCGAAGGAGATCGCCCCCTTCCTCGCCCGCTTCGGCGTCGATCCTGGCGAGTTCCTCGATCCTCCGGAATCCTTCCGCACCTTCAACGAATTCTTCCACCGCCGCCTCCGTCCCGAGGCCCGGCCTCTCGCATCCGGCGACGATGTGGTCCTCTTCCCCGCCGACGGACGGCATCTCCTCGTCCCCGGTCTGTCCGACGAATCGCCCATCTATGCAAAGGGACGGCGCTTCGACCTCGCCCGCCTTCTCGACGACGAGGGCCTCGCGGAACGATTCCACGGCGGGAGCGCCGTGCTCTCGCGCCTCTGTCCGACGGACTACCACCGCTTCCACTTTCCCCTCGGCGGGGAATGCGGCTCTCCGCGCTCCATCAACGGGCATCTCTATTCCGTCAGCCCCATCGCCCTCGCACGCTCGCTCCGCTACCTGCTCGAGAACAAGCGCCGCGTCACCGAGGTACGCCACCCCTTGATCGGACGCTACCTCTTTCTGGAAATCGGCGCGACCAACGTCGGCAGCATCGTCGACACGGCAAGGCCTGGGACAACCGTCGCCAAGGGCGACGAGAAGGGCTACTTCCGCTTCGGCGGCTCCATGGTCATGACCCTCTTCCCCGCGGGAGCCTTCCTCCCGGACGCCGACCTCGCCGAGCAATCCGCCCGCGGCATCGAGCTCTACGCCCGGATGGGGGACCACATGGGAAGGATTGGGGCATAAAAAAACGGCCGTCCTGCGAAGGACGACCGTTTTTAAAGTCGTTTGGATTCCGGCGGATGGCAGAGCCCACCGCCGGACGTCCGCACTGCCTTACTTGCAGACCGAAACGCAAGCGGCCTTCTTGTGGCAGCAGCTCTTGGTCTTGCAGGCGCCGAGGGTGAGGGAACCAACGGCGACGATGGCGAGGAGGATGATGGTCTTCATGGTGTGGTGGTATTCTGGTTTGGATTTTCCCCGAATGAAAACGGAAAAGGCAGCCGAACCTGCGGTGCGGGAACGCCAAACGGTTGCATTCGGATAATGGAACCGGTAGACTCGCCCACTTCATTGAAAAAGCAACTCATGAGTCAACAGCCAAAACACCTCGCCGTAGCAGGCGCGACCGGGGCCGTGGGGATCGAAATCCTCAAGTGCCTCGAGCAGCGTAATTTTCCCATCGGCGAACTCACCCTCCTCGCCTCCGCCCGCTCCGCCGGCAAGACGCTCCCCTTCCGGGGCAAGGAGGTGACGGTGAAGGAGCTGACTCCCGATTCGTTCGCCGGCGTCGACATCGCCCTGTTCAGCGCCGGAGGCAGCATTTCCAAGGCCTACGCGCCCCATGCGGTCGCCGCCGGAGCCGTCGTCGTGGACAATTCCTCCGCCTTCCGCATGGACGAGACCGTGCCTCTCGTCGTGCCGGAGATCAACGCCGACGATGCCAAGGACAACCGGGGAATCATCGCCAACCCCAACTGCACCACCATCATCACCCTGATGGCGCTGAATCCCCTCCACC
>CAYSZN010000005.1:4282-8480 GCA_964435425.1 uncultured Akkermansia sp.
CGGGGGGGTGAGGAACGTGATCGCGTCCAGCTACCAGGCCGTCTCCGGCAGCGGCGCGCAGGGCATCCAGGAGCTCGAGGGGCAGGCCACGGCCATCGCCAAGGGCGAACCCCTGCCCGAGCGCAAGGTCTACTCGCGCCAGATCGCCTTCAACGTCATTCCGCAAGTCGATGTGTTCCTCGAGAACGGCTATACCAAGGAGGAGATGAAGATGCACCACGAGGGCCGCAAGATCCTCCATGCCCCCGAGCTGAAGGCCTCCGTCACCTGCGTCCGCGTCCCCGTCTACCGCTCGCACGCCGTCGCCGTCACCGCCGTCTTCAACGAGAAGCCCAGCGTCGAGGCCGCCCGTGCCGCCATCGCCGCCGCTCCCGGCGTCCACGTCATCGACGATCCCTACGCCGACATCCCCGTCTACCCGACCCCGCTCGACTCCACCGACGGCGACGACTGCCTCGTCGGCCGCCTTCGCGAGGATCTCGTGCTGGAGAACGCCCTCACCTTCTGGGTCGTCGGCGACCAGGTCCGCAAAGGCGCGGCGCTGAACGCGGTGCAGATCGCGGAACTGCTGTAAAGCTTTTTAACTCTTAGCTTTTTAGCAGCGAAAGAGCGACCTGCTAAACCGCTCCCATGACTTCCTACCTCGAAGCCCGCAGCCGCCTCGTCGACGAGGCCCTCGACCGCTTCCTGCCGAAGGCGAAGATCCGTCCCGCGACGATCCACGAGGCGATGCGGTACAGCCTCTTCGCGGGAGGAAAGCGGCTCCGTCCCGTGCTCTGCCTCGCCGCGGCCGAGGCCTGCGCAGGAACGCTGGAGGACGCCCTGCCCCCGGCCGCCGCGGTCGAGTGCATCCACACCTACTCGCTGATCCACGACGACCTGCCCTGCATGGACGACGACGACCTGCGGCGCGGCCGGCCGACCTGCCATGTGAAATACGGCGAAGGCATCGCCGTGCTCGCGGGCGACGCCCTCCTCACCATCGCGTTCGAGATTCTCGCGAAGACGCCGCCTTCCCGCCGCTACAGCGTGGGCGACTACGTCTCCGAGCTCGCCGTCGCCGCGGGCAGCCGCCATCTCATCGGCGGCCAGGTGCTCGACCTCGAGGGCGAAGGCAGCGAAGTTGTGTTGTCCCCCGCGCAGCTCCGCTACATCCACGAAAGCAAGACCGCGGCGCTCCTCACCGCCTCGATCCGCCTGGGCGCCATGACGGCGAACACCACGCCCGCGAAGCTCGAGGCCCTCTCCACCTATGGCTTCAGCCTCGGCCTCGCCTTCCAGATCATCGACGACATCCTCGATGTCACCTCCACCAGCGAAACGCTCGGCAAGAGCGTCGGCAAGGACGAGGCTACGGCCAAGTCCACCTACCCCGCCCTCTTCGGTCTCGAGAAAAGCCGCAAGGAGGCCTCGCGCCTGACCCAGCGCGCCCACAGCGCCCTGAAGCCTTTCGCGAAGAAGGCGGAGAGGCTGCACGAGATCGTGGACTACCTGCTGGACCGCGAATACTGACCCATCAATCCGGGAGGTGCTCCCCTTCCGGATCTTGCTTGGGCTCCTCCCCCGGGGCGTGCCCATGGATGCGTTTGTGGTCCTCGGCCGGTTCGAGGTGGGTCGTCACGATCGTCGATTCCCCCAAGTCCTCCCGGATCTCCCGTTCGATGTCGCTCGCGGTCGCGTGCGCGTCGCGCACCGTCGTCTCGTCGGCGAACACGAGATGGAAATCGACCCAGTGACCTTCTCCGAGATGGCGGTGCCGCATCTGATGCCATGTCACGCCGTGCTTTGCCGTCGCCGCGTCGAGGCAGGCGACGATCGCGTTCTGCACCTCGGGATCGGCGCGGTCCATGAGCCCGTCGGCGCTGCGGCGCATCAGGCCGACGCCGGACCAGAGGATGTTCAGCGCCACGAAGATGGCACAGAGCGGATCAAAGCCCATCCAGCCCGTCGCCGCGGCGAGCCCCAGTCCGACGAGAACTCCGATGCTCGTCCATGCGTCCGTCAGAACGTGTCGTCCATTGGACTCGACAATGATGGAATCCGACCGCTTTCCCAACCGGACCAGATACCATCCCAGACCTCCGTTGATGAGCAAAGCCAAGGCCACGAGAGAGATTCCGCTTCCGAGATGCTGCGGCGCCGCTCCCGAGATCCACTGCTCGGCCGCTCGCCAAAGGATGAAGAGGCCCGCGATCGAGATCAGCCCGCCCTCGAAACCGGCGGAGAAAAAGGAGATTTTCGCATGCCCGTAGGGATGGGTCTCGTCGGGCGGCTTTTGCGAGAGACGGAGACTGTAGACGACGAAGCCCACCGCCGCGACGTGGACGACCGACTCCGCCGCGTCGCCGAGAATGGCCGACGACCGCGTCCACCACCACGCCCCCATCTTGATGCCCAGCATCGCGACCCCGACCCAGAAGGAAAGCCAGCTCGCCCGTCTCAGGAGGACTTGGCTGCGCTGCGAATCGGTCATGGCTGGAAGGAGAACCGCACCCAAGCACAAAAAACGCCCTCCGCCAGCCCCTCAATCCCTCACATACCTCCGCAGCTCGAAATCCTCGTCGCGGTAGATCACCTCGACCAGGGAAAACCGATCCTCGAACTCCGGCAGCGTCGTGTCGCCCTCGTAGGGATGGAAGACGTAGCTCAGCAGCACTTCCCCGCAGCAGGGCATCAGCTCGCGGTAGATCTGGGCGCCGCCGATCACGGAGACCTCCGCCTCCCCGGCGAGGCGCTCCCTCGCCTCCTCGCCGCTGCGCACCCGCTCGAATCCCTCCGGCACCGCGTCGAGGCTGCGCGACACGACGATGTTCCGCCGTCCCGGCAAAGGCCGTCCGATGGATTCCATCGTCTTCCGTCCCATCACGACAGGATGGCCCATCGTCAGCCTCTTGAACCACTTCAGATCGGCGGAGAGCCGCCAGGGCAGCCCCCCGCCCTTTCCAATGACGCGGTTCGAGGCCATGGCCACGACCGCCTTCCATTTCGTTCTGCTCATACCGCGATGGGTGCCTTGATGGCCGGGTGCGGATCGTAGCCGACGAGCTCGAAATCCTCGTAGCGGAATGCGTCGATCTCCTTCACCTCCAGATTCAGCCTCATCGTCGGCAGCGGCCTCGGCTCGCGCGAGAGCTGCTCGCGGGCCTGGTCGAGATGGTTCCGATAGAGATGCAGATCGCCGAAGGTGTGGACGAACTCGCCCGGCCTCAACCCGCAGACCTGCGCCATCATCTGCGTGAGGAGAGCGTAGGAGGCGATGTTGAAGGGCACGCCGAGGAAAAGGTCGGCGCTGCGCTGGTAGAGCTGGCAGCTCAGCTCCTGCGTCGCGGGGTCCACATGGAACTGGAAGAGCGCATGGCAGGGCGGCAGGGCCATCTCGTCGACGTCGGCCGGGTTCCACGCGCTGACGATGTGCCGCCGGCTCGTCGGGTTCGTCCGGATCGCCTGCACGACGCGGGCGAGCTGGTCGACCGTTCCGCCCGAAGGGGTCGCCCACGAGCGCCATTGCTTCCCATAGACCGGACCGAGGTTTCCTTCGGCGTCGGCCCACTCGTCCCAGATCGTGACCCCGTTCTCCTGGAGGTAGCGGATGTTCGTCTCGCCCCGGAGGAACCAGAGCAGCTCGTGGATGATGGAGCGCAGGTGGAGCCTCTTCGTGGTGAGGCAGGGGAAGCGTTCCCGCAGATCGAAACGGGCCTGCGCTCCGAAAACGCCGATCGTTCCGACACCGGTGCGGTCGTCGCGTTCCGTGCCGTGGTCGAGGACATGGCGGAGAAGGTCGAGGTAGGTCTTCATGCGTGAAGATAGGGCGAAGGGCCGTGTGCGGCCGCCGTTTCGAGGCGTTCCACCAGATCGGAAACCGAGTCGGCCACGATGAGGTTCGCGGCGTTCTCCGCGCTGATGAAGCCGCCCTCCACCTGCGTCCGGTGGCAGAAGGCGATCAGGTCGTCGTAGAAGCCATCGACGTTGAGAAGGCCGTTCGGCTTGCGGTGGACGCCGAGGCGCGTCCAGGTCAGCATCTCGAACAGCTCGTCGAGCGTTCCGATTCCGCCGGGCAGGGTGACGAAGCCGTCGCTGAGCTCCGCCATGCGCTGCTTTCGCGAAAGCATGTCGGGCACCACCTCGAGCTGCGTCACTCCGCGGTGTCCCAGCTCCAAGCCCATCAGGAAATCCGGGATCACTCCGACGACCTCGCCGC